>NZ_QPTY01000023.1:0-49326 GCF_005236045.1 Enterococcus sp. VV15 | reverse complement strand
TTGTGGTTAAAAACATTGTACCGTAAAAGGGCTGTTACATGGCCTTTTATCTTTTACACAATTATATGGACTTTATCGAAAAAAATATTACTTTTGTTATTGATTTATAATCAAATAAAATACAGTATTAAAAAAAATACATTGCTTTTCTATGACTATCTAAGTCAGCAACAAAACAATCATCGCGCAGGTCGGGAGGAGAAGCTAGTGGAGAAAATGTTTTAGGCTGTAGCTATATCTTGAGTTTCTTAAAGGATTGAAGGAAAATGACAAAAAATAGTGAAGGTATTTTTCTGTTTTCTTTTTTAGTTTGTTAATTATCGGTATTGCTTTTTCAACGATCAATAACCAAAATCTGAATAAAACAATAGATATTTTCAATCATACGAGTAGTTATTCGCCATTACGTATACCAAAAATTTTTGTTCAG
The DNA here is from genome assembly GCF_005236045.1 of Enterococcus sp. VV15. NCBI lineage: Bacteria > Bacillati > Bacillota > Bacilli > Lactobacillales > Enterococcaceae > Enterococcus > Enterococcus sp. VV15. The sequence continues at coordinate 48,896 of NZ_QPTY01000023.1, read as the reverse complement.
GAATCAGAATGCCGTCAAATCCTTTCTTTATTTGAGGATATTTCTTTAAAGACGAATATCCCATATATGAAGAAAGTGACAAATGAATCGCATGAGATAAATGAAAGTTTCGACTTTAAACTCAACCCCAAGCTTGAAATTATTTTCTATTATCAAGATCAAGATCAAAAAGAACCATCAAACTTCAAGTTGCCATTCTCAAATACCAATTTTCGTATCGAAAATATACAGCAATCAATCCGGAAAAAGGATTTCGAAGGAGAATTTTTTATACTGACTTCTGACAAAGAAGAGTATGAAGGGTACATAAAGGAATTTAGCAAAAAATATAACGAAATCTTTCAATCCACTCATGGAATAGAGCGTTTTGATGATTTTAACAATGAACGGAACTATTCTCCAATAGGAAATACTGATCTGTATCAGTCTTCTTTTTATATTCAAGTTGGTCTACTCTTCTTTATCGCTGTATTAGGTTCCTATTACTTGATAGCAATCAGAGAAATTGGTCTATTATCTAATTATAGTTTTTCTGTCAAACATATTGTGCATATGCTGCTTGGTAATAAGATGCTCCTTTTTTTGTTAGGTGTAGTAGTATGTGAGCTAGTTATGATGTGGATTAAGGATTATCCCTTTATAGAAGTTTTAACACTCATGAATAGTACCTTTTGGGAAAGGAATATTATTGATGGGGACAGTACACCACCTTTGAAGGTAAAAACGAATCAAAAAAATAGAGAGAAAATTTTAAACTTAGTTGAAGCAAATCAGCTGAGTGACAATTTACAGCTATTGCATCCATATACTAGAGCAGAAGAAATCGTAGTGAAAATGACAAGTAGGTCCTTGGGGCAGGTAGTGAGTATTTTCCTTGTAACCGCTAGTTCGTTTTTTTCTTTGAATTTCTTCGTATTAAGTATTTTATTCATTTATAACAAAAGAATAATTGCATTACTAAGATTAAGTGGATATTCCATGTTTTCTACCTATCGAACATTGCTTATACTAACCTTCTTTAAATGGATTTTAACAACTATCGCGATGTTTGTCTTTTGGGAGAGTGATTTAAGGATCGTTATAAATATGTTCATGCTTCTAATGATCGATTTAGGTAAGACCATTGTCTTTTTACTCTATATCGAAAAGAAAAGTAACTTAGTTATACTTTCAGGATGATGATGGGATGACAGAAATTTTTTCTATAAAAAATTGTACGAAGATAGTCAATAAACAGCGAATTGCCTCGGCTAGGACATTTTTGAAGAACGGAAGGATCATTCTTGCAGATGATCCCACAGGTTCGTTAGATGATTCGAACAAGAAAATCATTTTCAGTATTCTGCAAGAGTTAGTTGCTGAGAAACGTTTAGTTATAGTAGTAACGCATGATACCGAGTTAGCAACCTTGGGAACAAAATGTATGATGCTTTGATTTTAAAGAGAGAAGGGAAGATTAAAATGAAAATAGTAATGCAGATCGTTGTCGTCGTTGCAGTAACTATAGGATGTTTGGCTGTATCTGAAAATAGTGTTGCAAATGACATAGGTGAATTGGATTATTCTTCCACAGAACCAGTCTACATTCATTTTGATGCTGCAGGTAATATCATTGATTCATCTATACCAAAAACGGTTCACTCACGCATATGTACAATCGTCATGGTGCAAAAGTAAAAATAGGAAGTGTAGTGAAGTCAGCAAATGCTACGAATGAAAAGTGGACTTATGCAAAATCATTTCAGGATAATCAGCTATTTGATTTTCGGTGAAATTTTATAGCACGTACAAAAGAAAGCGTTGACATTTTTTTCTGCTTTCGCTAAGATAAAGAAAACAAAATAACTTGGATAGTGATTGCATCACGCAAGCTAAACCTAATGAGTCACCTTGTATCTTGAGGGGAGACTTTTTAGGTTTTTCTTTTTGCTCTGAACCAGTATTGAGTATGTCTCATAGAAAGGAGAAGCCATGCGGATCGAGAAAATATTGAATAACAATGTCGTGATCACAAGAAATGAGTTGAATCAGGAAATGATCGTGATGGGGAAGGGATTAGCTTATAAGAAAAAGACGGGGGACAAAATTGCAGAAAAATGTATTGATAAGAAATTTCAGCTGGCAGACGATCGGGTAGCGAGATATTTCCAAAAATTAGTACAAGAAATTCCGTTGAAGTATATCGAATGGTCGTATGAAATCATCGAAGATACGAAAAAAATGTTACGCGTACCATTAAATGAATCGATTTATATTTCTTTGACAGACCATCTTTATACAGCGATCAAACGCAAACAAAAGGGAATCGAGCTCCCGAATGTTTTACTTTATGACATCAAGCAATTATTTCCAAAAGAGTTTCAAATCGGCAAACGGATGATCGAAAAAATGTTGGATGATCATGGGATTGAGTTATCTGAAAATGAAGCAGGTTTTATTGCCTTACATTTGGTGAATGCTCAGACAGATCGTAACCAATTGGAGAATATGTATCTTTTTACAAAAACACTTCAAGATATTTTGAACATTGTTCGTTACTATTATCAAATGACGTTCGATGAAGAATCAGTTGCTTTTTTTCGATTTGTCACACATTTACGTTTTTTTCTGACACGTATCATGAACACGTCTAAACCAGTGGATAGCGATGTGGAAGAAGAGTTACTGCAAGTGATCCAACGAAAATACCCAGTTGCGCTTCAATGCGTGAAAAAAATTGCATTTTTTTTAGATGAGAGTCTGGATTACCAAGTTTCTCAAGATGAAATCGTGTATTTAACGATTCATGTCGCACGATTGAGGCATGAGTATCGTTTGAAAAATTAAGAAAGGAGAAAGCAAGACAAATATAAAAAGGATGGTGACATTTAGTTGGCTAAACCTTCAAATCAATGGAGGGAAAAAATGGGGAAATATCAAACATTAGCAGAAGAAATCGTTCAAGCAATTGGAGGAAAAGAAAATATTCATGGTTTGACTCATTGTATTACACGGTTACGTTTTAAATTGAAAGATGAAAATAAAGCACTAGATGAAAAGCTGAAAAAGATGTCAGGTGTAGTGACAGTCATGAAAAGTGGGGGACAGTACCAAGTGGTGATAGGAAACCATGTCCCAGATGTGTATAGCGAAGTAGTGAACGTGGCAGGTATAGGAGAAGAGGGCGGCGAGCTAACGCAAGAGGGAAATCTATTTAATCGCCTGATCGATATTTTAAGTGGCTGTTTTCAACCGTTTCTTGGAGCGATGGCTGCTGCAGGGATGGTGAAAGGGTTAAATGCCTTGTTTCTATTTTTAGGGTTTTATGCAGATAATTCTGGGACGTATACGATGCTCAATGGAATCGGCGATGCAATTTTTTACTTTATGCCGGTAATCTTAGGGTATACAGCTGCCAAGAAATTCCATTTGAACCCAATGGTAGGGATCGTGATTGGCGCAGCGCTTTGTTACCCGACTGTTCAAGGTCCCGCTTTGCAAAGTGGATTTGAAGCGGCTACACCTGGAGTAGGAGCACCGTATCATTTACTAGGATTGCCCGCTTATGAAACCTTTTTGGGGATTCCCTGGGTAGGATCTAGTTACACGAGTAGTGTGGTACCAGTAATTTTTATCATTGCATTTGCCGGACAGATCCAAAAAATCGCTAAAAAATTGATTCCAGTTGTTGTCCAAACCTTTGTTGTACCTTTTTCGGTTCTGCTGATTGCTTTACCGATCGGATTTTTAGTCATTGGACCGATCGTTAGCTTATTGACGGAACTACTAAGTACTAGCTTTCAGTCTTTGATGGCTTTTTCTCCTGCTGTGTATGGTGCGGTTCTTGGTTTCTTTTGGCAAGTTCTGGTTATTTTCGGATTGCATTGGAGTGTTATCCCTCTTGCAATCATGCAGATGGCACAAAATGGATCTAGTCAAATATTGACGGCAGTTTTCGGTGCTAGTTTTGCACAAACAGCAGTAGTGCTTGCAATGTATTTCAAGTTTAAGGATAAAAAGATGAAGGCACTGTGTATGCCGGCAGTCATATCCGGTATTTTTGGTGTAACTGAACCAGCAATCTATGGGATTACACTTCCGAATAAAAAGCCATTTATTTTTTCAATGATCGGTGGCAGTATCTCAGGGATTTATCTGATGGTTTCAGGGGCAACTGGGTATACGATGGGCGGATTAGGTATCTTCGGCGTAGTAAACTATCTAACGGGAACGGATGCAAGTGGGATGTATCACGCATTTATCGGTATAGCGATCGCTTCTGTCATTGGCTTTTTCCTTACATTCTTTTTATGGATAGATCAAACACCAGAAACAACGAGTACTATTGAGGATAAAAGAAAAGAAATTGTGCTGACACCGATTGAAGGGCGCGTCACCCCGTTAGACCAAGCAATTGATCAAGCATTTGCTAAGGGAGTAATAGGAAAAGGTAGTTTGATTTATCCAGATAAAGGGGAAGTTTTAGCACCGTTTGACGGAACAGTCTTGACTTTATTTCCAACAAAACATGCGATTGGATTAGTGTCAGAGACAGGCCTTGAATTATTGATCCATGTGGGTGTAGATACCGTTCAATTGGAAGGAAAATATTTCCAATCATTTGTTGCACAAGGGGACAAAGTGACGAAAGGCCAAGTACTTCTCAAATTTGATAAGGTAGGTATTGAAAAAGCAGGTTATAGCATCGAGACACCAGTGATCATAACCAACGCAACGGATTATGAATCAATAGCTGAAAAAACAGGAATCACCGTCAATAATGGCGATGAGCTGCTTACTGCTGTGACAAGTCTATAAATGGAAGAAAGAGTGTGCTCCGTTTATTTATTGGCAAAAAAGAACAAACGGAGCACACTTACGATTAAGAGTTGCGTAAATAAGTGGAGGGTTCTTCCATGATCGATGAACTGATTGGTCGATTATCCACTTTTTGACCAATTTTAATCAGATGATCTAAATTTCTTTGATAATCTTCTGCAAACACACATCCGTATAACACATCTAGCAAATAACAGATCGATGTGTTGATGGTAAAATTACTGATTTTTGAATATAAGCGTTCCCTTGTAGTCATGCGTAATACAGCTGTACTGAGAGAAGAAAGTGTCGAATCTCCAATACTGGTTAGAGCTAAAATGGGAACGTGGATTTCCTGTAAAATGGCTGCTGTACGTAGGATCGTTTTATTTTCTCCAGTATAGGAGATCAAGATTGCACAGGTGTCGGGGGTACAGTTATAGGCTTCGTAGTATGTTTCCCCAAAAGTTGTGACGATTGTGACATCGTGTTTGATCCGTTTCATTTTTAGCATAAAGTCTTGAGAAATCAATGTGTTGGAGTTGCTGGAAAAAAGTACGATTTTTTTTGCTCTCAATAAAAGTTGTTTTGCTTTTTGTAGTTCATCGTGATGAAGGAGAGATAACGTATCTTCAATCGTCATCCGTTCCAGAGAAGCAATTTTGTTTGCAATCGTCATGATCCCTTCGTTTTCTAAAAAGGGAAGATTGGCATCGACTTCTTGAAAATTGCCTTCAAGATATTCTGTTTCTGTAACCAAAGCTTCTTTAAAAGTCACCCACCCACTAAAGCCGAGTTTCTTTGCTATACGTATCAATGTAGAAGGATGAACGTAACATGTTTTGGCAATTTGTTGGATCGTCAATTCATTTAGCTGATGTTCATGCGTTTGAATAAATTCGATAACAACAGTTTCAGATGGTGAAAAAGAGGTTTGTTTTATTTTCTCCTGTAATAACATGTTACATCTCCTTTGCATTTTTTTAGAATTTTGTGTAAATGAATTGTAAACGTTATACACGGTAGTGTCAATTGTTACTAGCCTTATACGCAGGATTTTTACAAATAAATCTGTATATAAACGAATATCTGTAAATCAGTATTCAAAAAAGCGACAAATTATTGAGATATTTTTTACAATAAACATAATATAGTTGTAAATAAAATGAAGGAGTGAGTCTATGAAGCAAGGAGTCAAGATTGCAACGATTGGCGGAGGAAGTAGCTATACCCCTGAATTGATGGAAGGTTTTATTAAGCGATATGAAGAATTACCTATTAGAGAAATATGGTTAGTCGATGTTGAAGAAGGAAGTGAAAAACTAAGGATCGTCCGTGAAATGTCACAGCGTATGTGGGATGCTTCGCCATATGACGTTCAGATCTATGCGACATTGAACAGAAAAGAAGCATTGAAAGACGCCGATTTTGTTACCACGCAGTTTAGAGTTGGCCAGCTTGATGCACGAGTGAAAGACGAACGTATCCCTGCTTACTACGGTATGTTGGGGCAAGAAACGAATGGTGCGGGAGGAATGTTCAAGGCGTTTCGCACGATCCCAGTCGTCTTGGCTATCGTAGAAGAAATGAAAGAGCTTTGTCCGAATGCTTGGTTGATCAATTTTGCTAATCCAAGTGGGATGGTCACAGAAGCAGTTGTGCGTTACGGACACTGGGAAAAAGTCATCGGTCTGTGCAATGTTCCTGTAATGGCTATGATGACGGAACCAGGAATGTTAGGAGAGGAGAAAGAAGATCTTATCTATAAATTTGCTGGTTTGAATCATTTCCATTGGCATAAAGTAGCGGATGCGAAAGGGAATGATCGTACAAATGAGTTGATTGATCGATTGTATGCGGATGATAATGGCTTACCGAAGAATATCTTTGATGTTCCTTTCTTTAAAGAACAATTAAAACAAATGCAAATGATTCCTTGTGGATACCATCGCTATTACTATCGGGAAGAAGAGATGCTCCATCATGCGTTAGAGGAGTATCGAACGATTGGAACAAGAGCACAACAAGTGAAAGAAACAGAGGCAGAATTATTTGAATTATACAAAGACCCTAAGTTAGACCATAAGCCAGAACAATTACAAAAACGTGGAGGCGCGTATTACTCAGATGCGGCTTGCGAAACGATTGCTTCTATATATGGGAATAAAGAAACACAAATCGTGGTTTCTACGAAAAATGATGGAGCGATCCCTGATCTGCCAGCGGATTGTGTAGTTGAAGTGACAGCTTACGTGGGTGCGAATGGGACCAGAAATGTTGCCTTCGGTTCTTTACCACCTGCAGAAAGAGGCTGGCTCCAATTGATGAAGAACATGGAGTTATTGACGATCGAAGCAGCTGTAACAGGCGATTATGGTACAGCACTCCAAGCCTTTACGATCAACCCGTTGGTCCGCTCTGGCGAGACTGCCAAGCGAATCATGGATGAATTGTTTATTGCCCATGAAGCGTATTTACCACAATTCAAGCAAACAATCGACCGTTTGAAAGAAGAAGGTATTGAAGTGAAAGATGAAGTTGCACGAAATTTAATCAAAGTGATGGAGGAGATATAATGGCATTTAGAAAAGATTTTTTATGGGGCGGAGCTACAGCTGCCAATCAATGTGAAGGTGGCTATGATGAAGGTGGTCGTGGTTTAGCGAATGTCGATGTCGTTCCTATCGGTGAGGATCGATTTTCTGTGATTACTGGTCAAAAAAAGATGTTTGATTTTGATGAGGAACATTTCTATCCTGCAAAAGAAGCAATCGATATGTACCACAACTACAAAGAAGATATCGCACTATTTGCAGAAATGGGTTTCAAAACCTATCGGATGTCCATCGCTTGGAGTCGTATTTTTCCAAAAGGAGATGAAAAGGAACCAAATGAAGAAGGAGTGAAATTCTACGAAGATGTATTCAAGGAATGCCAAAAATATGGCATTGAACCCTTGGTGACCATCACACATTTCGATTGCCCAATGCACTTGGTCGAAGAATATGGTGCTTGGCGATCACGGGAACTGATCGGTTTTTATGAAAACCTTTGTCAGGTGATCTTCAATCGTTATAAAGGTTTGGTCCATTATTGGTTAACCTTCAATGAAATCAATATGATCCTCCACGCTCCATTTATGGGTGCTGGACTCTACTTTGAAGAAGGCGACAATATTGAACAAATCAAATATCAAGCTGCCCACCATGAATTAGTAGCCAGTGCGATCGCTACGAAGATTGCTCATGAAGTTGATCCAGAAAATAAAGTTGGTTGTATGCTAGCAGCGGGGACCAACTATCCGTTCACTTGTAAACCAGAAGATGTTTGGGCATCAAGACAGGCAGATCATGAGAACTATTTCTTTATCGACGTTCAATCAAGAGGAGAATATTCGGCATACGCTCTTAAGAAAATGGAACGTGATGGGATCGTGATCGATATGACATCCGAAGATTTGGCACTTTTAAAAGAACATACTGTCGATTTTATTTCATTTTCTTATTACTCTTCACGAGTAGCTACCACTGATCCAGAATTATTGGAGCAAACCGCCGGAAACATCTTTGCGTCGGCGAAAAATCCTTATTTAAAAGAAAGTGAATGGGGATGGCAAATCGATCCTTTAGGCTTGCGCATAACGATGAACGATATCTATGATCGCTATCAAAAGCCACTATTCATTGTCGAAAACGGCTTAGGCGCAATCGATACTCCAGATGAAAATGGCTATGTTGAAGACGATTATCGTATCGATTATTTGGCACAGCATATCCAAACGATGAAAGATGCAGTGGAGTTAGATGGAATTGATTTGTTAGGCTATACGACTTGGGGATGTATCGATCTAGTTTCTGCAGGAACAGGAGAAATGAAAAAACGTTATGGATTCATTTACGTGGATCGTGATAATTACGGAAATGGAACACTGAAACGTTCAAAGAAAAAATCATTTGACTGGTATCAAAAAGTGATTGCAACAAATGGAGAAGATCTAAGTAATTAAAGATAGTCTAAAAAGTCTATTGTTTTTAAGCTGAATTTTCGAGTATAATAAGTCTATTCGAAATTGTAAGCAGAACAATAGACTTTTTTTTGTATAGGCTGTAAAGTAAGCTTACTTGATTTCTAAATGGAGGAATGTACATATGTATGATGTTATCGTAATTGGTGCGGGGCCTGCTGGTATGACTGCTGCATTGTATGCTTCACGTTCAAATCTATCAGTGGCTATGATCGAACAAGGTGCTCCTGGGGGACAAATGAACAATACAGCTGAAGTAGAAAATTATCCAGGCTTCGATTCGATCATGGGACCGGATTTAGCGTATAAAATGTATGAAGGTGTGTCAAGATTTGGCACTGAAAACGTGTATGGTATCGTTCAAGATATCAAAGACCATGGCGATTATAAAGAAGTCATCTGTGAAGACAAAAGCTATGAAGCAAAAACAGTGATCATTGCTACAGGATGTATCCACCGTAAATTAGGCGTTCCAGGCGAAGAAGAATATGCTGGACGTGGCGTTTCTTATTGTGCAGTTTGTGATGGGGCGTTTTTCCGCAACAAACGTTTAGTGGTCATCGGTGGAGGAGATTCAGCAGTAGAAGAAGCAATCTACCTTACTCAATTTGCTTCCGAAGTAGTGATCGTTCACCGTAGAGATGAGTTGCGCGCACAAAAAATCATTCAAGATCGAGCTTTTGCAAATGAAAAGATTTCTTTTGTCTGGGATACGGTCACTGATGAAATCATCGGGAATGATATGGTCGTCACAGGAGTCAAAGCTCACAATGTCAAAACAAATGAAACAGTCGAATTAGCGGCTGATGGTGTTTTCATCTACGTGGGACTTGATCCATTAACTGAACCATTCAAAAAAGCAGGGTTGACGAATGCAGCAGGTTGGATTCCAACGGATCAAGACATGCGTACAACGATGCCAGGTGTCTTTGCGATCGGCGATGTCCGTGAAAAAGACCTACGTCAAATCACAACAGCTGTTGGAGACGGCGGGATTGCTGGACAACAAGTGTATAAATATCTTGAATCATTAGGCGAACCAACTGAAGCCTAGGCAAAAAGTATAGAGTTAGTTGTTAAAGATGGGCGCTTAGGCGTCATTTCCTACTTCTGTTATTGATTTCAACAATCGATAAAAAGAATGAAAACTGGATATAATCGAGATTTTGGACTACTTTCTGGCTATTTGTCGGGGGGTGGTCCATTTTAGTGAGGATAAACAGATATATCTGCACAGGAAGTTTATCGATAAATGACTATCTTAAGAAGCGATGTTCCGGCATCGTTTTTCTCTCTAAATTCTCAAAGCGAAACGACTTTTGTCTCGACCTCTTTTGATATCTACATTTACACCGTAGAAATAGGTGGAATCGTTCGATCAAATGTTTTTTTGAGTGATCAGTACAAAAATGGTAATATAGGACGTAATTTAAAGGATGAAGGGAAATTTCACATGAATGAACCAACTGAATTATTAAAAAAACATGTTTCAGTTAGACAATTTTTGGATAAAAAAATCAATGAAGAACAAGTAAAGAATTGATACTGGCTACTCAGTCCGCATCTTCTGCAAGTTTTTTACAAGCATACACGATTATTGACGTAGAGGATGATAAATTAAAAGGAAATATTGCTGAATTAGCTATCAGCCTTTTATTTTCGAAGGTAGTCACTTCTTTGTCTTTTGTGCAGATATGCAAAGATTACATCGGTTATCACAAGAAAGGAATATTGATATCCAACCAATGCTCGAAGGAGTTGACGCTATTCTAGCAGGGGCGATTGATGCGAGTTTAGCCGCACAAAATATGACTGTTGCAGCAGAATCGATGGGATTAGGAGTTTGTTATATTGGTGGTATTCGCGATGCTATCGTGGAAATATCTGACCTGTTAGAATTACCAGAATATGTTTTTCCTGTATTTTGATTAGTTGTGGGTTATCCAAGAGCTAAAAATGAATTGAAACCTAGGATTCCAATGGCGGGAATCTACCATATAGACAAATAAAACAAGGATGCAGATGAAATCATCAATGAATATGAAGAAACAACAAGACGATATTATACTAACCGTATTGTTAATTTTAGTAATAAAACGTGGGCAGATGGCACGGTAAACAGTTTCCATCGATTGTCTAGAATGGGAATGAAAGACTATCTAAACAAGCAGGGTCTTGCAAAAAAATAGAATCAGATTGTAAAAAATTGGGAGTGTTTTAACTGACTCCTATGGGCTATGAACGTTCATAGAAACAATCATTTGATTCCACCATGGCATTTGCTGGTGGATAAAGGGAATTGGAGACAAAAATAATTACTACAAAAAATGCTTGAACACATCTTTTTGAGTGTTTTTCTTTTAATCGTATCAAAACAAAAAACGGTGGTTTTGTCTGAGTATAGGATGTTGTTTTCGTGTCATGCGCTTTTCTATATAAAAAGAGAATGCTATACTAAGGAAGGAACATATTTTAGAAAGAGGTGTTAGCTTCATGTCTTGGGAACAAGTATACGAGCAATGGGCAAATGAAGAAAATTTAGAAGAAAATTTAAAACAACAATTAAATGATCTGCGTCAAGATCCTGAAAAATTGGAAGATGCTTTTTATGCACCATTAGAATTCGGGACAGCTGGCATGCGAGGAATCTTAGGTCCTGGAATCAATCGAATGAACATCTATACGGTCAGACAAGCTACAGAAGGGCTTGCACGTTTCATGGATACACAAGGAACAGAAACAAAAAAACGCGGGGTAGCAATTGCGTATGATTCACGTCATCAATCACCAGAATTTGCAATGGAAGCTGCAAAAACGTTGGCACAACATGATATTCCATCTTTTGTTTTTGAAAGTTTACGACCAACACCTGAGTTGTCTTTTGCGGTCCGTCATTTGAATACGTTTGCGGGTATCATGGTAACAGCTTCACATAACCCTGCAGCTTATAATGGTTATAAAGTATATGGAGAAGATGGTGGGCAAATGCCGCCAGCTGACGCAGACGCATTGACAAAATATGTTCGTGAAGTAAGCAATCCATTGAAAGTAGAAGTACTGGAAGACGAAAAAGCAAAGGCAAGTGATTTGATCACGATTATCGGGGAAGAAGTGGACCGTGCTTATCTTGAAGAAATCAAAGCTGTAACGATCGATCAAGAGTTAGTCGAAACAATGGGGAAAGATTTGAAATTAGTGTACACCCCATTACATGGGACAGGTAAGATGCTTGGAGAAAGAGCATTGAAACAAGCTGGTTTTGAACAATTTGTATTAGTACCAGAGCAAGCAATCCCAGATCCAGACTTTACGACAGTCAAATCACCGAATCCAGAAGAACATTCTGCTTTTGAATATGCGATGCGTCTTGGTGAAAAAGAAAACGCAGATTTATTGATCGCTACCGATCCAGATGCCGACCGTTTAGGGGCGGCTGTACGTCAGCCAGACGGTACTTATAAGGTACTGACAGGAAACCAAATCGGTGCATTGTTGATTCAATACATTCTAGAAGCACATCAATCTCGCGGTACACTTCCTGAAAATGCTGCTGTTCTTAAATCGATTGTTTCTAGCGAATTACCTGCAGCCATTGCAGAAAGCTATGGCGCAAAGATGTTGAATGTTTTAACAGGCTTCAAATTTATCGCAGAAAAAATCCACCAATTTGAAGAAGATCATTCACAAACTTTCATGTTCGGTTTTGAGGAAAGCTATGGCTATTTAGTGAAACCATTTGTACGGGACAAAGATGCGATTCAAGCATTGCTACTATTAGCAGAAGTTGCTGCTTTCTATAAGAAACAAGGAAAAACATTGTATGATGGATTACAAACGATTTTCGAAAAATATGGGTACTATGCGGAAAAAACGATTTCTGTTACTATGAGTGGTCAAGAAGGGTCAGCTAAGATCGCTGCGCTAATGAAACAGTTCCGTGATAATGCACCAACTGAATTCGCCGGTGCTAAGGTCCTTCAAACAGAAGATTTCAAAGAATTGACAAAAACAGACACTGAGGGCAACGTTGAGAAATTGACGACACCACCTTCGGATGTATTGAAATACGTATTGGAGGAAGATGGCTGGATCGCTATTCGACCTTCAGGAACAGAGCCGAAAATCAAGTTTTATATCGGAGTCAAAGGCGAATCTGCCGAGGATGCTGAAAATAAAATCAATCGGTATGAAGCAACGATCAAAGAAATGACAGAAGAATAAAAAGACTTGAGACTGACAGAAAAAGTGGTAAACTTTAGAAGTCAGTCTTTTTCGATGGAGGTGAACCGATTGTCAGACAACCAGAAAAGCGAAGTAGAAAAGGTCAGTCAGTTGTTTAAAGTATTAAGTGATCCAACCAGATTAAAAATCTTGATCTATTTAAAAGATGGTGAACAAAACGTCACAGCAATCAGCCAAGCAGTTGAAATGGAGCAGTCAGCTGTTTCCCATCAGTTACGTTTGTTAAGAGAAAATCATGTCGTTAAATCACATCGTGAAGGGAAAGCAATCTTGTATAGCTTAGATGACTTCCACGTATTAGATATTTTGGAACAAACATTGAAACACGTTGAACATCAGTGAAAATCACTTGGAAGTGTGGGACAAAACTGATTTTTAGTTTTGTCCCACACTCTTTTTTTGTATGATCAAATAAATTCCCCAAGGTTTTGCTGAATCAGCATTTTCTTTCTATGGTGACGAAAAGTCCTAAAAATGAATTGGACTCTTTTTATGATCTTGATCAGGTTATTTTTCATTTCGTATTGTTGATTTAGCTTATTTCCAAGAGTTCGAGTGTGTTTTATTGAAATACTCTTTTTTATATGGTTTAATGGTTTAAACTTTAGAACCATCAAAGGAGAGATTATTTTGGCTGATTATTCGATGTTAAAACAAGAGTTAAATGATTTGAGCGATTTTTTAATTGCCCTTGGTGATAAAAAAAGGCAAGCAATCATTATTCGCTTGCTTGAAGAAAAAGATTGTGCGGGACTACAAGTGACTTCATTACAAGAAGAAATTAATTTATCTAGACCTGCAATTTCACATCATTTAAAAATTTTAAAAGATGCAAAGATTGTGAATTTCAAGCAAGAGGGAACAAAAAATTTTTACTATCTTGACTATGAGCAAACTGAAATCAAGAAACTTCAAAACTTTTTAAATAATATTGTTAGCATCATGAATGAGACTGAGAGGAAGAATTTATGAAAAAAGTATTGATTGTTGAAACCAACAGTTATAAATATGCTGGTACAAATGAGGCAACGGGGCTTTGGTTAGGTGAAAGTGCGGAATTTGTTGATGAACTCTATAAACATAATATTGAAGTTGATTTCGTAAGCCCTTTAGGTGGATTTGTTCCTCTATGGCAATTTAAAGTAGCTAAGCTTTTCAGTAAAAAGGTACGTGAATTAGATGAGTTACTGCCTAGGTATGAGGTCGATAATATTTTTGTATCCAACAAATTCAAAAAGACATTTCCTAATTTTAAAATTACCTCTTTTGAAACAGGAATCTCTCAAATACTCACTGAAAATAGTTCAAAATGATTATAAAGGAATGTGGGACAAATCTAGAAATCAGTTTTGTTACAGATTCTCGAATAAACGACTTTTGTCTCGACCTCTTTTATAAATTTAACTAGCAGTATTAGATACTGGTGGACATGTAGCGGAAAGGGAGGACTTAAAAATGATTGAGGACGTTTAAAATGTTTGGAATCCTATCTTTTTGTTCATACAGAAGTGATCGATGAGGAGAACGAGTAACGTGTCAATAAAAAATTGACTAAGTAACAATTGACGACTGAAGAAATCTTGAATTTAAAAAATAAATCTGTATGTATTCAAAAAGAAGAACGAGATTCGGAAGTATTATCCAGATGATATTAGTGGAAAGAGTTTAAGTAGTGACGAACAAGGAAACTATGTAAAAATAAAATTGATCATGATGAAGTACGCCTTATTGTAAAAAAGTTAAAAAGTTAAAAATTATAATATGATGATAAAATAATTAAAAAATGATGCGTAGAGCTTCTGTTGAGTAGCAATTTAGTGTGTAAGCAATAGCAATACAAATCAGCACAGTTTTTCAATCAACGTAAAGAATGTTGCTTTTCTATTTTGACTGACGTTTTGACAGAAAAAATGCATAAAAACGATTGCCATGAAACTATTTTTGTAACCAAGAAATGGAGATAATTCAATGACAACCTATAAGGAAGAAATGCAATATCTATCAGAGAAACTTGGAGATAAAGATAATCTAATTGCTCTTTCAACCATCGCGCTTGAGACAACGGAGGATGGCTTACCAAAATCAGTAGTATGATCAGTCAATGCAGTCTATCTTGACGGAGTCTTCTACGTTACATCCTATGCTACTACTGACAAAGTGCGACAGCTGACGGACAATCCAGCAGTGTCGATTGTATTGTGGTTGAAAGTTTCACGCAGAGGGCATGGCCGAAAATCTCGGTTGGGTCAATGACGAAAAAAATGTCCAAATAATGAAAACCATCCGCAATATTTTTTTCGAATGTTATGAGCAAGCCAACGACGATAATGATGAAAATACTTGTTTAATCAAGATTCAGCTAATCAAAGGAGTATGGAACTTCCCTCACGAAGGTATTCGACGAGATATTGATTTTATAAATAAAACCAGCAAATTTTCAAAGAATGAGGACAAATAAGAACCAGTTAAAAATAGGATAATTAATGGTGGACTCACTGATCGATGCAAGACTAAGATCAGTGATTTTTTTGAAAACTTGATTTAATAGGATGTCGGCTCACTTTGACATGGTTTTTGACAAGATTTCCTTCCCAAAAAAAGCTATTTTGCTACAATGAAAAAGAAGGGAAGTGGGAAAATGACATTTGGTGAAGGTCTAAAAAAATTACGGGTCTCACAAGATTTGACCCAAGCGCAATTGGCGGAACGAATTTTCGTCACCCGCCAGACGATTTCGAATTGGGAGAATGATAAAGGACAACCGGAATTAGAAAATTTGATTCTCCTCAGTGAACTCTTTCACGTTTCCTTGGATGAATTGATCCAAGCGCCTAACGAAAAAAATAAGCCAGTGGATAAAAGGAAAATTGGTCGGGATTTTTTAATCATCTTCTTGATTTGGTCAGTAATCATGTTAGCGGTTCAATTAGTGTTCCATCCTTTTTCTATGAAATATGTGCTGATTTATTCTCTAGGAGGTACGTTGATCGTCTCAGAATATTTGCGTCGAACAAAACGGTTGGCAAATGTTTATGCTCAAGGAGAAATTATGTATGACTTGGGAATTTATTTGTGGATTTTTTTTATCGTCATGGATCTGATCATTATTTTGATTCAAAGTGAATATGTGCTTTAGGAGGAGAAGAAAATGAAAGGTTTGATACCAGTTACAGCAACTCAAACTGCGGATGGGATCTTTTGGTCCAGTCAAGACCAAAATTATGTCCCTCGGTTATTAAATTATCTCAAAATAGACTATTCAGACTGTGAATGGGAAACCGTGCCGGGCTATGATTTGACACCTGAAAAGATCGCTGAATATGAGGCGGTGGCAGTCACTTCCATGTCCCAACGTTATTGTCCGTTGATCAAGCAAGCTAAGCCCTCCATCAAAATAATCAAAATTGGCGCGGAAGATTTCATGCGACAAATGGCACCAAAGGGAGCCGTCGTCGGTCGAACCACTGGCTATGTATTAGTAGATAATCAAAAGATGAGTCAAAAGAATCAACCGAAAAATCCCATGACCTTCAATTATGAGAATTTGCGGCAAGTGATGCGGGATTATCCGAAGATCTATTGGGAAGTCGTGACCTTCGATGAGTTGAAGGAACGTCTGCAAAAAAATACAAAAAACGTGACAGTCGGTCTCATCCCAAAAACCTACGCCTATGAAAAATACTTACAAACGGGATCTCCTGATGTCGTAATTGTGAAGCTAACACCTAAGCAGTTGGAAAAAACACCTGTCGCCTATGAAGCAGCGATGCTCATAACCGGTGCGATAACGATGGTTTTGATGACTTTGCGGGTTTTCTTTTGAATTGTATTAAATGAAACTGTTTTTTTAGTTTGATATCAAGTGGAATTTGTCAATTGGTGGATTATGTTAAGGTAATAGTTGGTTAAAATAATATATTCAAACATGCTAAATTAAGTGTGTAGCGATGAGATTTCTAGAAACCCTCTAAAAAATTTATTAAACCCTTCTAGAAATTGGACCTTGGAATAATGGGGATTCCAAGGTCTTTTTAGGATTTAAGAAAATAAATGAGAGTGTAAATACATATAGAGAAATAGTATTCCCCCATAGTATTATTGTTCTTAAACCATAGATGAGTAACAAGACGAGCGTGGAATAAAACTAAAAATCAGGTTTGCTATAGACTCGCGAATAAACGATGTCCAAAAGTCATGTTTTTCGGAAAATTCAAAAACAAGTGTGGGACAAAAGTAAGAAACATTTTTGTCTCGACTTTATTTGGACCTCTCATGGCTTCAGTAGAGGTTCAATTATGAAATTTATTTCTATCTTTAATTGGTATCTTTCAATTCCATCGTTATTTGTTAATCCCGACTGCTATGTCCAATCAAATGTTGCATGAACTAGTGAGCCTTTTTCTTCAATAGTCAACTGGTCAGGTGTTAAGATGAAAGAAAGAGGTGTGAAAGATGCGCGAGAGCCAAGAAGAATGGGCCCGATGGAAATACTTTGTCATGGCCCGATCACAAAAAGAATATTTAGCGTTGCGCCAGCTTTTTTCTGGTAATCAGTGGTCAGAGAAGAAAAACAAGCAATTTTATCAGCACTTGGATATTGTAAAAAGAATGCCGGTTGATCTAAAAGCGAAGAGAAATACATATGAACACGTTTGGGGATATTTTAAAAAGACGGCAACAGCAGAAGAAAAACAGCACTTTTTTGTTCTGCTGGATCAATTAACAGAACGTCAGGACGAGGTACTTCCGTATCTAAAAAAGCTGGCAGAAAAATACCAAATCATGTATCTTTTAGAATCTCATCTGTTTGATGAGTGCAAATCATTTCCGGATATTCACTAGGACTTTTATAATAAGACGATATGGAGGGATGTACAAATGGAAACACGCGCAATCGTTATAGAAGAATATGGTCATGCAGACCAATTGAAAGAAAGCAGAGTGACTTTACCTGAACTAGGGGCCCATCAAGTGTTGGTCAAAGTCAAAGCTACCTCAGTCAATCCGATTGACTGGAAACTTCGTGAAGGGTATCTAGCACAAATGATGCCTTGGAAATTTCCGATTATTCTAGGTTGGGATATTGCAGGGGAGATTACGGCAATTGGTTCAGAAGTACAAGATTGGCAAGTCGGCCAAGCAGTATTTGCACGACCAGAAACAACTCGTTTCGGTACCTATGCTGATTATACGATCGTAGACGATCATTTATTAGCCAGAAAACCTGATTCTGTTTCTTTTGAAGATGCAGCGGCTGTGCCATTAGCAGGATTGACTGCTTATCAAGCGCTATTCACGCATGGAAAATTAAAAGCTGGTGAAAGAGTCTTGATCCACGCGGGTGCTGGCGGAGTCGGTATTTATGCCATTCAATTAGCTAAAAATGCGGGTGCTTTTGTCATTACGACTGCTAGTGAAAAGAACCATAAGTTACTAAAAGAACTTGGTGCGGATCAAGTGATTGATTACCATACCACTGACTTTTCAGAAGTATTAGAAGACGTGGACTTAGTTTTCGATACGATGGGTGGAGATATTCAAAAAGCCAGCTTCGAAGTATTGAATCCAAAAGGACGGTTGATCTCAGTCGTTGACCAACCTGATGAAGAATTAGCCAAGAACATTGCGGTGGCAAAAAGTATTTGGCTTCAACCAGACGGCAAACAATTACAAGAAATTGCTGATCTAATGGAAGCCGGAAAAGTTAAAAGCATCGTTGGTCATACGTATCCACTTACAGCAGAAGGTGTGAAGGCTGCCCATGAATTAAGTGCGACTCATCATGCTAAGGGGAAAATTGTTTTAGTAAATGAGTAATCGACCTATCTATGCCACCATAAGTATTCCTATCAGTAACGAATTCAATGGAGCAAAAGATAGATAGTTTCAAAGAGGTCGACATAAAAGTCGTTTAGATTTGTCCCACATTCGAGTTTCGACTTATTTTTCTGAAAAGAGTTGCCTTTACTGTTTATCTATGTTTGGTGTGTGAAACAAAAGTGTTCTTTGCTTTTGTTTCACACTTTTTTAGGGAAATCCTTCTTTGTTCTTTGAATAAGATAAAATTTTGGTGTCTCTGAGGGATGAATGCAGAAGGGGAACAGACATGTCTAGAAGAATGAAAGTTCTTTTTTTGAAGGAGTTGTTCCTTTTTTCAGAAAACTCTTTTTTTTTTAATCGGAGAATAAATCGTTCAGGTTTGCTAAATAACCTACTCTATAATAGAAAAATAGTAGTTAAATATTGCATATTAAGGGATAGATAAGATGAATGACCATGATTCTTTGCCAGCAGCGACAGTATCACTAAAGGATAAGGATTCTTTAAACAGACCCAGCATTACTGTAGAAACACATGATTTCATCAGGATAGATAAATCAGAGAAATTAGAAAAACTAGGGATCATAGACTATGCAGGTGAAATCGCTGGAGAAAAGGATAATAGCCGTGATATGTTGTTACAAAGGGAAAAAAATCCCTATGCTCCTTCCGCTCCACCAGAAGAAATAGATATGATACAAGAAGCCTACAACCCTTATTTTCGGATGCCTGAAAGGGAAATGGATAGTAATCATCACAGTTACCGCCATGAAGAAACTATGAATGAGCCTGAACCTAAAATGAAAGAAAAGCCGCAACTGCACTACCCTCAACTCAGGAAAATTCACAGTATACAGTCAAAGAACTTACTCGAAAAAGTTATCCATCAAGTAAAAAGCCAAAAAGTCAGGCAAAAGAGGTAATCAGTATATATCGATAGCTTGGAACGAGGATTGAATGCATACATATAAAAAAACTGATTCACTAAAATTAGTTGAATCAGTTTTTTTGTTCATTTCTCACCAGAGGTTTCGGTACCATAGTAACTATGGTCTTCTAAGTCTAGTGCATTTAAAATCAGTGATGCAGTTTCTTCGATTGAAAGGGAGGCGACGTTGATGACCACGCATCCTAGTTTTTTATAAAGATCATTTGCGAAATCTAGTTCAGCTCGGATTTTTTCAATATCAGAATAGGCTGTGTCAGGATTTAGTCCATAGGAACGCATCCGCTCTTTGCGAATGTTATTAAGGATATCCGGATTGTTGGTCAAGCCAACGATTTTTTTCGGATCGATTTCCCAGAGCTGTTTAGGGATATGGGCTTGAGGAATCAGTGGCAAGTTCGCAACTTTCAGGTTCTTATTTGCTAAAAACAAACTTAATGGTGTTTTTGATGTTCGTGATACCCCAAGCAGGACAACATCTGCTTCTAAAAAACCACGGGGATCTTTTCCATCATCATATTTTACAGCAAATTCCATCGCTTTGATCCGTCTAAAATAATTTTCATTCAATAAATGGAGTGCCCCAGGCTGACGTGTCGGTTTGACTCCAGTCAATTGTTCGATTTGTTGGATTGGCGGCGTCATGACGTCAAAACTAAATAGGTCATTTTTCTGGCAAAAATCTCGTGTCATTTCAATCAATTCTTGGTTGATCAAAGTATGGAGGACAAGTGCTTTTTCTTCAAGGGCATCTTCTAAGGCTTGCTGAAGTGCTTCTTTGTCTGTTACAAATGTCCGTCGGAATAAATTGAATTCGACTGATGGATATTGAGCCATAGTTGCTTGCGCTAACTTGGTTGCTGTTTCGCCAGCAGAATCAGAAATGACGAAAAAGGTAACGATCTCTGTTGTCTCAAAAGTCATAGATATAAAACCTCACTTGCAATTTTTTTATCTTTAGTATACCATACTGTGGAACATATACTTCGTAATCATTTTGATTTGGAGGGGACGCTTTGAAAAAGCAAACATTGATCGAACAATCATTAGAAACATTGAAAAATAACGGATTTAAGTATACGAAGAAGCGCGAAGCGATGTTGACTTACTTAGTAAAACGAAATCGATATGTATCGGCTAAAGAAGTTTTTGATTACATGAATCAGGAGTTCAAAGGGGTCAGTTATGATACAGTTTATCGAAACCTTCATGATTTTTCTGAACTTGATTTATTGGAAGAAACAGATTTGAATGGAGAAATGAAATTTCGCTTTCATTGTTGTCAGGGAGAGATCGGGCACCATCATCACTTTATCTGCACGGTTTGTGGAACGACCAAGGAGATCCATATGTGTCCAATGAATTATTTTCAGGACCAATTAAATGGTTGTACGATCGAAGGCCATCGTTTTGAGATCTTCGGGCGGTGTGAAAACTGTCAATAATTGTTTTAAATAAAATAACATTTGATTATTTAAAAAAATCACAAGATTCCCTTGACGGTCAAAAGAGCTTTAGATATAATATTTACAGGACATTCTTGTTTTTTGGGATTTAAATTTCAATAACAATTACGGTTACTTTTTAAGCTCGGAGGGAGGGAATTAACATGTCAAAAACAGTCGTTCGCAAAAACGAATCACTTGACGATGCTCTTCGTCGCTTCAAACGTTCCGTGTCAAAAGCGGGTACTTTACAAGAATCTCGTAAACGTGAATTCTACGAAAAACCAAGTGTAAAACGCAAGAAAAAATCTGAAGCAGCTAGAAAACGCAAAAAATTCTAGTTCTTTGATGAATTGGAGTTGGTAGTGTGTCACTACTAAGTAGATTGAACGATGACATGAAGACAGCGATGAAAGCGAAAGATAAAGAATCTTTGCAGGTGATTCGTATGATCAAGTCATCTATTCAAAACGAGCAGATCAAAGAAGGCCACGACTTGACGGAAGATGAAGAACTAACAGTGTTGTCTCGTGAAATGAAGCAACGCCGTGATTCTTTACATGAGTTTGAAGAAGCTGGGCGTGACGATTTGGCTGAAAAAGTGAAAAGTGAAATTGTGATCGTTGAGAAATACATGCCAGAGCAATTATCTGAGGATGATATTCGTCAACTTGTTCAAGAAGCGATTACGCAAACTGGTGCTTCTTCTGTAAAAGAATTTGGTAAAGTCATGGGTGTGATCATGCCTAAAGTCAAAGGAAAAGCAGATGGAAATCAGGTCAATGCAATCGTGAAAGAACTATTGCAATCCTAATCTTGTAATTTAAAACTGCGAGCAATTTGTTCGCAGTTTTTTTACTTGGACCGAAAAAGAATGTAGGACAAATCTAAAAAATGAGTTTTGCTACAGACTCTTGAATAAGCGACGTCCAAAAGTCAGGTTTTTCGGAAATATCAAAAAAGAGGCTGGGACATAAGTAAGAAACACTTTTGCCTCATTCTTTAAAAACGAATAAACGGTGGGAGCAGAAGCAACTCCTTCTTAAATAAGCTGAAATTCACAAAAATTTGAAAAACAATTTTCGTGAATTTCGGCTTATTTCTCGGAGTTAAACACTTCTGTCCCAACCTCTTTTTTCTCCAATTTTTCAAACCTAAACGACTTTTGTCTCGATCTCTTTGTAGGTAGTTCAATCAATTATTTACTTGTTCATTTTCTTTAGTCTTCATCTTTAGCGCTTGGTAACCGTAATAACCTAATAGACTGATTAGATAACCCAATAAGGTAGGAACGCCCCAACCTAATCCAAGTGAAGCTAGTGGTACATGATGATGATAGAAAGCCAGTAGAGCAGCAACAACAGATTGCTGTTTGACTAGTGCAGGAGAATTGGCGAACATATCTAGAACAGCTGGTACAGCGGTAAAGAGCATCGTCACTTGATAGATGACTGGATTTCTTTGGAAAAATCTGGCGGTCAATGATAGTAAGATCAATGCAAGAGAAAGTGGATAAAGGAGCATCAATACAGGTAAAGACCATTGGATGATATTGTCTAATCCAGCATTAGCTACAACAAAGGAAACAAATGTAGTGAGACGTAACCAAGTAAGGTAGCTGACCTTAGGAAATAGTTTATGAAAATCTTGGGCAAAAGAAACGACTAATCCCATCGCGGTAGTAAATACGCCTAAAGTGACCATGACTCCTAAAAAGACAGCACCAAAGTTTCCTAAATAGTATTGAACGATTTGTGAAAGAGCTGTACCTCCGTTTTCGGATAATGTTAACTTGTTTAAGCTCATCGCCCCTAAAAGGACAAGTCCAAAATAGATGACTACTTCAAATGCAACACTAAGAGTACCTGCTTTGGCAGTCAGCAAGGTCACCTGTCTATTTTTTAATCCTAGATCACGAACAGCGTGTACAAAGGTAACACTTAGCGCAAGTAAAGCAACAGCATCGACTGTGTTATAGCCCTCTAAGACACCATTTGTTAAAGCGTTCGATTGATAAGCAGTATCGGCAGCTTGATGGAGTCCACCCATAGGATGGATGAGGGCAACGAAAAAAATGACTGCTAATAAGACGAGAAAGATCGTGTTTAAATATTTTCCTACATATTTAACGAGGCGTGTAGGATGGACGGTCAATAAATAGGCACATAAGAAGAATAACGCAGAGAACACGAGCATGCCGATCGTAGTGAATTTTCCTGGAAGAAATGGTTTTGCGGCCATTTCAAAAGCGGTAGCGGCAGTACGAGGTGTACCAAAAAAAGGCCCAATTGTTAGATGGACAAGGACAAGAAATAAAGCAGCGTACCATTTGCCGACTGGTTTGGCTAGATCATATAAGCCATCGCTGTTCGTCACTACGACTGCCAGAATCGCTAGAAGTGGGAATAATGCACCAGAAATAGCAAAGCCGGCACTGGCATTCAACCAGTTTTGACCTGCAAGTTGACCAAGGTGGACTGGAAAAATCAGATTACCTGATCCAAAAAACATGCCGAAGATGAGAGAACTGACGACTAGAAGTTGTTTCCAAGAATAAGTTTTTGCTTTGTTCATTAATAATTCCTCCGATAATAAAAAATAGATAAATGAATGTTTGTTTTGTGCTTCGAATCTCACTAATGTCAGTTTCCATGGGAACCACCACCTTGAAAGAAAATAAAAAAGAGCCCTTTTCCACTTGGGAAAAGGGCTCTAAATAACTAGAACGGTACCACCTTTTTTAGCTTGAATAAGCTGTCTATTTTCACGGACGCTTTTTTGTAAAAGTTATCCGCTAGCCTGATAATGGTGGCAGCCACGATGCTCTACGTTTTCGACATCGACTCGGAAATGATGTTCGCTCACTCGATTTATTGTCATTTTTCACTTACATGACTCACTGGGAATAAATACTTGAGTAGCTACTGTTTTCCTCTACGTTTTATGTGTTATCTAATTTATTGAAGTTATGATACTACCACTTATTTTAAAAAGCAAGATTAAATTTACGAATAAACTAATTTTTTTGATTTTCAAAATAAGATGCTTTTGTGTGAGGAGCGTAAGAAAAAAGTAGAAACACTTTTGTCTCATTCTTTAAAAACGAATAAACGGCGGGAGCAGAAGCAACACCTTCTTAAATAAGCCGAAATTCACAAAAATTTGAACAGCAATTTTCGTTAATTTCTTCTTATTTCTCGGAGTTAAACACTTCTGTCCCAGCCTCGAATGGGAAAAGGGACAACGTAATATTTTTATGCTGAATATCCGATTAGTAGATTGTTATTTTTCCTGAGATATCCCAAGAAGTTAAGAAATATAAGGATTTGGGCAGTCTCCTTTTTATTTGCTATATAGTTTTTCTCGGATATGGTAAAATAGGAAAGAATGATTTGAAGTAAAGGAGATGTCTATTTTTGACAGAAGCGTCCAGTTCTTTAGAGATTAGATTAACTGCTGCTGACGATGTCAGTATGCTTTTAGGTGCACATGATAAACATATCAAATTGATCGAGGAAATGACCGAGACCACTATCCATACAAGAGGAGAAATGATCCAGATCATTGGAGAAGAGCCAGGTCTTTCATTAGCCGCTGAAGTGATCCGTACGTTACAAGAGTTGATCAAACGAGGGATCCATATCAGCACACCTGATGTAGTGACTGCTTTAAAAATGGGTCAAAAAGGGACATTAGGCTATTTTGTAGAAATGTATGAAGAAGAAATCGTCAAGGACCGCAATGGAAAACCGATTAGAGTGAAAAATAGTGGCCAAAAGAAATACGTTGAAGCGGTCGCTAAACATGATATCGTGTTTGGCGTAGGACCAGCCGGAACAGGGAAAACATTTCTTGCGGTCGTGCTAGCGATAGCAGCGTTGAAAAAAGGCGAGGTCCAAAAAATCATTTTGACTCGTCCAGCAGTCGAAGCAGGTGAGAATCTAGGCTTTCTACCTGGAGATTTAAAGGAAAAAGTAGATCCCTATCTGCGTCCAGTATACGATGCGCTTTATCAGATCTTTGGATTGGATCATACGAATCGGTTGATGGAGCGTGGAGTTATCGAAATAGCTCCGTTAGCCTATATGCGTGGGCGAACATTAGATGACGCATTTGTGATTTTAGATGAAGCACAGAATACGACAGTGGCGCAAATGAAGATGTTTTTGACCCGTTTAGGCTATCAGTCTAAAATGATCGTCAACGGTGACACAAGCCAAATTGATTTGCCGAGAGGTACACAAAGTGGGCTTGTTCATGCTGAACGAACATTGAAGCAAATCAAGAAAATTGCATTTGTCAATTTTGAAGCAAGTGATGTTGTTCGTCACCCTGTTGTAGCAGAAATCATCAAAGCTTATGAAAAAGCAGATCTTCATCAAAAGTAGGGCTTAGGAGGATAAGCATATGTTGAACAAGATACTACAACAATTACAAGCAAAACTGGGGAAGGCTGCAATGCCTTTCTTGTTGTTTTTGTTTTTCATCATCATCTGTGGGGTCACTTTCAGTAGTGTAAAGCAAAAGGCAAATGATTTTAAAGAAGGTCAAGTTGCCGAGGAGAGTATCCGGGCGAATAAAACTATCGAAAATACGGAAGAAACGGAACAAAAGCGAAAATTAGCAGCAGAAGCTGTTACGCCAGAGTATACGTATCAACAGGATCTAGTCGATGATCAGAATAACCGGATCAATCAACTGTTTGATTTGATCGAAAAAACGAATGATTCCATTGACAAAACATATAAAGACAACGTAGAAAAATCAAAAGATAACGAAAACGTACCAAAGCCGACGATCGATGAACGGATCGCTGCTCTAAAGAAAAATTTTGAAAGTGTGAATGCAGAAAATGTAGCATTCTTCCAGAAGCTACCGACTAATTTCTACACAAAAATATTTGGGATGACGGAGAGTCAAATCAATGAAGTTCGCGATCAAAGTTTAAAACTGATCGATGAACAAATGAGTAAACAAGTACGAGAAAGTGACTTAGAAGCCTTCAAACAAGAGGCAGAGGATCAGATCCAGTACTTGAATGTTTCTACCGATCAGCAACAAATGATCCATTATCTAGTGGATCAAGGAATCGTTGTAAATGACGTGCTGAATGAAAAGAAAACTGAAGAGTTGAAACAAGCAGCTAGAGAAGCAGTTCAGCCAGTCATGATCTACCAAGGAGAAATCATTGTCCGTGAAGGAAACCAAATCGATTCGGCGGCCATGAAAAAACTTGAACTTTTAGGTCTGACAAATCAAACGACATCGATTTTTCCATTAGTTGCGATGATTTTAGCTGTTCTTTTACAAGTTGCTGTATTATTCTATAACTCGATGCAATATCATGAAGCAGCCAAAAGAACAGAATATGTTCTTTTTTATGTGACGGTGATGTCCCTCAGTGTTCTATTAATGAAATTTTTCCAATTGTTCCAAACCGAGCAAGCAGCTTATATCCCGCTATTTTATCCTGCGGCGTTTGCACCTTTAGTGCTGAATGTTTTCTTGAATCGGCGTTCAGGGATCATTGCGGCTTTGTTCCAAACAGTTACTGCTTTGTTCATCTATTATGATTCGATCGGGACGAACTTTTTGACAGCGATATTGATGTCCTATTTGTTTAGCGGGCTATTAGCAACTGTCTTAAAACGGCAACGGGTTTCTGAACAATGGGTTTCAGCCATGATGTGGGTGATTATCTTTCCACTACTGATGGATATTGTATTGATCATTTATCAAGGTATGAGTTTTAGCGATGGTACTACATGGTTGATGCTGGTATGCGGATTTATGGGTACGTTGCTGTCCTATCTGTTGACGATGGGCTTACATCCATACATTGAATTGATGGTCAATGACGATAGCGTCATCGTACTAAATGAATTGAGTAATCCAAATCATCCGTTACTGAAGCAGTTGTTAGAAGAAGCACCAGGCACATATCATCATAGTATGATGGTCGCTAACCTAAGTGCAAATGCAGTCGCTGATATCGGTGGTCGTTCTTTATTGACGCGAGTAGCCTGCTATTATCATGATATCGGCAAAATCAAACATGCCAGTTTCTTTGTGGAAAATTTACCTTCAGGTGCAGAAAATCCTCATAATTTTCTATTACCAGAGGATAGTAAACAAATCATTTTTGGTCATGTAACTGATGGCGCTAAAATTTTAGAAGAGTATGAGATGCCACAGATGGTGATCGATATTTGTCGTCAGCATCACGGGACTACGTTAATGAAATATTTTTATATCAAAGCAAAAGAACGGAATCCAGAAGTGACGGAAGAGCAATTCCGTTACCCAGGTCCAAAACCACAAACAAGAGAAGCAGGGATCGTTAACATTGCTGATAGCTGTGAAGCAGCTGTTCGTGCGATGGATCATCCTACAGGAGAAAAAATCGAGCAGTTTGTTCATAATTTGATCGAAGAACGTATTTCTGATGGACAGCTTGATGATAGTGGATTGACACTGAAAGAAATTCGCAAAGTTGAAAAATCATTGATCAGTGGGTTGAGTAGTACCTTCCATTCAAGAATCAAGTATCCTAAAATGAAATCAGAAGCGGAAAAAATGAAAGAAGAAGTCGAAAAAACAGAAGATTAGTAAGGGAAAGAAGCGATAATAATGGACATTACATTTATGGATGAAACAGAAAAAGTTTCAGAAGAAAAAATCAAAGAAATCGAGGATCTGCTTCAATTTGCTGCCTCACACTTGAATTTGCCAGAGGAAACAGAAATGTCTGTTACTTTTATGGATAATGCTGCAATCCAAGAAATCAACCGCGTATATCGTGGGAAAGATGCACCCACAGATGTCATCAGTTTTGCGTTGGAAGAAGAAGGGAAAGATGAAATTCCTGTGATCTTTGAAGATGGGGATAATCCGATGCCACGAGTATTGGGAGATATCATGATCTCAATCGAGCGAGCAGCTGAACAAGCAGAAGAATACGGACATTCGTACGATCGGGAACTAGGATTTTTGGCGGTACATGGTTTCTTGCATATCAACGGCTATGACCATATGACGCCAGAAGATGAGAAAGAGATGTTTGGCTTACAGAAAGAGATATTGGATGCGTATGGACTTAAAAGATAAGAATATCGAAAAAAATGTTGAAAAGAATAAACACTTTTTGATGTCAGTAGAGTTTGCGCTTCAAGGTGTCAAAACAGTATTTGATGAAGAGCGCAACATGAAAAAACATGTGGTATTCGGTTTGTTCGCGTTACTTATGGGAATCGTTTTTCAGCTAAGTATCAGTGAATGGTTATGGTTACTTCTAGCCGTGTTTTTAGTGTGGATCGTTGAGATCATCAATACAGTTTTCGAAAATGTTGTCGATATGTTCACTGACTTTCATTTTCATCCCATTGGGAAAAAGATCAAGGATATGGCAGCTGGTGCGGTTCTTGTAACAGCTTGTTTTGCGGTGATCGTTGGACTTATCTTATTTGTCCCTAAGATCTATCAATTGTTTTTTAATTAAAGGAGAAAATTATGACAGAACATAAATCAGGATTCGTAGCAATCGTTGGGCGCCCAAATGTTGGGAAATCAACGTTATTAAATCGGATCGTTGGTCAAAAAATTGCGATCATGAGTGACAAAGCACAAACGACCAGAAATAAAATCCAGGGAGTCTATACGACACCAGAGGCGCAGCTGATATTTATCGACACACCTGGTATCCACAAACCAAAACACCGCTTAGGCGATTTCATGGTTGAAGCAGCTTACAGTGCGTTAAGAGAAGTAGATGCTGTGTTATTTATGATCAGTGCGGATCAGAAGCGCGGACGCGGAGATGACTTCATTATCGAACGTTTAAAAAATGTTCATTCACCAGTGTACCTAGTCATCAATAAAATCGACAAAGTTCATCCAGATGAGTTGTTAGGCATCATCGAAGACTATTCGACACAGATGGAATTTGCACAAGTGATACCAATTTCCGCTACTGAAGGAAACAACGTAGAACGTTTGATGGAGGTTCTGGTTGACGAAATACCTGAAGGTCCTCAGTACTTCCCTGATGACCAAGTAACAGATCATCCAGAATACTTTATTGTTTCAGAATTGATCCGAGAAAAAGTATTAGTCTTAACTAGAGATGAAGTCCCACATTCAGTCGCTGTTGTGATCGACTCGATGAAACGAAATGAGAATGACAAGGTACAGATTCAAGCAACGATCATTGTGGAACGTGACAGTCAAAAAGGGATCATTATCGGTAAAGGCGGCAAGATGCTGAAACAGGTCGGCACGAAAGCCAGAAAAGATATTGAAAATCTTTTAGGCGATAAAGTATACCTTGAATTGTGGGTAAAAGTCCAAAAAGATTGGCGTGACAAACAAGTCTACTTGCAAGATTTTGGGTACCGTAAGGACGAGTATTAAATCGGTTCGTTCATCAATGGATAAAGAGGAGGTCGAGAAAAAAGTCGTTTAGGTTTGAGAAATTGGAGAGAAAAACGAACAATACGCTTTTTGTATTGCTCGTTTTTTTCGAAATTTCCGAACAACCTGACTTTTGGACGCTGTTTATTCGAGAGTCTATGGAAAAACTGATTTTTAGTTTTGGCCCACACTCCTCTAAACATGATTTACTTAATGATGATCGCTAGTAATAGCTGTTCGTTCAAAAAATTGAAGATATACAAGAAACGCAGATGTGAAAGGGGTGCTACCATGAGTCAACTTGCAGAGTCAAAAGGCATCATATTATCCAATAGAAACTATAAAGAAAAAGATAAATTAGTGAAGATCTTTACGGAATCTGCTGGGAAAATGATGTTTTACGTAAAAGGGATCCATCGGCAAAATCAGCCGTTAGCTCCAGCACTTCTGCCCTTTACTGAAGCAACTTATATAGGTACCTTTAAAAATGAAGGACTTTCTTTCATTACAAGTGTCAAAGATGTTCATGCTTTTCGACATCTCCAAGAAGATATCTTTTTAAGCGGCTATGGCACGTATTTGCTGAATTTAGTCGATGCTGCAATTGAAGATCATCAATATGATCCTCATCTATTCCATTTTACCCAATTAGCATTGAATCGGATGAATCAAGGCGATGATGCGGAAATCATCACGAATATTTTTGAGGTTCAGTTGTTACAACGTTTTGGGATTGCTCCAATTTGGACACATTGTGTGGTTTGTGGAGAAACCCAAGGAAAATTTGATTACTCGTCAAAATATGGGGGCGTGATCTGTGAAAAACACTGGGATATGGATCACCATCGCTACCATGCAGATCCGAGATCTGTTTATTTTGTACGAATGTTTTCGGCAATCTCCTACGACAAGATCAATGGGATCAGATTGAAGGAAGAAACAAAACAAGCGATTCGCCAGCTGATTGATCAGTTGTATGAAGAATACGTAGGAATCCATTTGAAAAGCAAAAAATTTATTGATCAAATGAAATCTTGGGAACATGTATTGAAAGTCCCTGAAAAAGAGGATAAACCAATTGCCGAAAATGAAAAAAATGACTAGAATTTTCAAAGATGGCTCAAAACTATTTGACAAAAGGGCGGTATACCGTCTATTATTGAAGCTAGATGAATGAGAATGTGATTTAAAGCTTTTCATTATGTGAACTCTTAATAGATAAGTACGATGATCAAGCACAGTAAGAAATACGTAGCACAAGCGAGTTCGGGAGGGTGTAAGCCGAACGCTGGCGGTTTTTGAAGAGGCACTTGGGAGTACGACCAATGAAGCTGCCGATTTTTTCGGAAGTAGGGTGGAACCGCGAAACTATTCGTCCCTATGTTTGTTTAGACAAGCATAGGGGCTTTTTTTGTTATTCTGATTTTCTCATAAAACGTTTTTTAATTGGAAGGAGCAAAAGATATGAGTAAAAAATTATCAGTGCAAGACATGATCTTAACGTTGCAAAAATTTTGGTCATCAAATGGCTGTATGTTGATGCAAGCGTACGATACAGAAAAAGGGGCGGGAACGATGAGTCCCTACACCTTCTTACGTGCTATCGGACCAGAACCTTGGAACGCAGCATATGTTGAACCATCGCGTCGACCAGCAGATGGCCGTTATGGTGAAAATCCGAATCGTCTTTACCAACATCATCAATTCCAAGTAGTCATGAAACCATCACCAGAAAATATTCAGGAACTATATCTTGAAAGCTTGCGTTTATTAGGAGTCGATCCTTTAGAACACGACATCCGTTTTGTTGAAGACAACTGGGAAAACCCTTCGATGGGCTGTGCCGGTGTTGGTTGGGAAGTTTGGTTAGACGGCATGGAAATCACTCAATTCACGTATTTCCAGCAAGTCGGCGGGTTACCATGTAAACCAGTTACGTCAGAAATCACTTATGGTTTGGAACGTTTAGCATCTTACATCCAAGAAGTAGAAAGTGTCTATGATCTAGAGTGGTCTGATGGAGTAAAATACGGTGAGATCTTCAAACAACCAGAATATGAACATTCTAAATACTCATTTGAAGTGAGCGACCAAGAATTATTACTAAGTAATTTCGATCGTTTTGAAAAAGAAGCAAAACGGTGTATCGATGAAAATCTTGTTCATCCTGCCTATGATTATATCTTGAAATGCAGCCATACCTTCAACTTGTTGGATGCACGCGGCGCAGTATCTGTGACTGAACGTGCTGGCTATCTTTCTCGAATTCGCAACATGGCAAAAGCAGTAGCAAAGATTTTCGTGGCAGAACGAGAAAAACTTGGATTCCCATTATTGAATAAAAACACAGCAAATCCGGAAAACAACAAGGAGGCTGAATAAGATGGCAAAAGATCTATTATTGGAAATTGGTTTGGAAGAAATGCCTGCTCATGTAGTGACACCAAGTATGAAACAGTTGGAACAAAAAACAGCAAAATTTTTGGATGAACACCGATTAACGTATGATTCGATTGAAACATTCTCAACGCCAAGACGATTGGCAATCAAAGTAACGAATATTCCAGAACGCCAAGAAGATAGCGAAGAGGAAGTCAAAGGTCCTGCGAAAAAAATCGCTCTAGATCCTGAAGGAAATTGGTCAAAAGCAGCACAAGGGTTTGTTCGCGGACAAGGACTGACAACTGATGATATCACTTTTAGAGAACTAAAAGGTGTCGAATATGTCTATGTGAAAAAATATACGCATGGGAAACCAGCAAAAGAAGTATTGACAGGTCTTGCTGATGTAGTCAAAAGTTTGACATTCCCAGTAACGATGCACTGGGCTGATTTTGATTTTGAATATATCCGTCCGATTCATTGGATCGTTGCTTTATTAGATGATGAAGTGATCCCCTTTGAGGTTTTGGATGTACAAACTGACCGTCGCTCACGTGGACACCGTTTCCTAGGAGAAGATGTGACTTTCGTCCATGCGAAGGAATATGAAGAAAAATTACAAGAGCAGTTCGTGATTGCTGCACCGCAAAAAAGACAACAAATGATCGTTGAACAAGCAGAAGAACTTGCACAAAAAAATAACTGGGTCATTGATCTAGATGCCACTCTTTTGGAAGAAGTCAATAATCTAGTCGAATATCCAACTGTCTTTGCAGGTGATTTCGAAGAAAAATACTTGTCTGTGCCAGAAGAAGTGTTAGTGACGTCAATGAAAGAACACCAACGCTACTTTGAAGTGAGAAATGAAGAAGGTCTGCTATTGCCACACTTCATCTCAGCACGTAATGGCGATTATGTAAAATTAGACAACGTGATCCGAGGAAATCAAAAAGTGCTGACCGCTCGATTAGAAGACGCAGAATTCTTTTATAATGAAGACAAAAAAATGTCCATTGAACAGTATGTCGAAAAATTGAAATCTGTAACGTTCCATGAAAAAATCGGTAGTATCTATGAAAAAATGCAACGTGTCCAGGTAATTGCACGTATTTTAGGTGAGTCAGTTGGTCTTTCTACAGAAGAATTAGCTGATTTACAACGTGCTGCTGAGATCTACAAGTTTGACTTGGTAACCAATATGGTGGGCGAATTTCCAGAACTTCAAGGAATCATGGGTGAAAAGTATGCCCGACTAAATGGTGAAAAACCAGCAGTTGCTCGTGCTATCAAAGAACACTATATGCCGACTTCAAGTGAAGGAGAGCTTCCAGAATCAGCTATCGGTGCAGTATTAGCAATCGCTGATAAGCTAGACAGTATCTTCTCTTTCTTCACTGTTGGTATGATCCCAAGTGGTTCAAATGATCCCTATGCATTGCGTCGTCAAGCTTACGGAGTCGTTCGGATCATTGAAGCGAAAAATTGGGCATTCCCATTGGTCAACTTACAACATGCGATCAATCAAGAAATCAATCAAGACATTACTCGTTTTGGCATTGAATTATCCGAGGGTCAAAAAGAAGTCATTGATTTCGTAAAAGGACGCTTGCGTCAATTGTTGACGACGAAAAAAGTACGTCATGATATCATCGATGCTGTTTTGAACGCAGAACAGAAAGACTTGACAAAAGCTTTTGCTGCAGCTCAATTATTTAAAGAACGATTGGAAGATGAAGACTTTAAACCATCAATGGAAGCTTTGACTCGTGTGGTCAATCTAGCGAAGAAAGTCGAAGTCGACACTGCAAAAGAAATTGATCCAACCCTCTTTGAAAACGAAGCAGAAAAAGAATTATATGAAGCAGTCAATCAAGTAAAAGCGCAATTACCAGATCAAAGCCTTGATGAAAATTACAATCAGCTTGTGGCATTGCGACCATTGATCGAGGCATATTTCGATAAAACGATGGTAATGGTCGAAGATCCAGCGGTACGTAACAATCGCTTAGCACAATTACAACAAATTGCTGAGATGGCATTGTCATTAGCAAGTTTAGATCAAATCATCACGAAATAGATTTTTAGACAATGAGTTGAAGGAATCCAATCATAAGAATCAAACTGGAGCCATGGAATTTATGTTGGCTCATTGTCAAATGATGTGGTGATGAGAAATCTTAGAATAATTTGGACAGAATAGAAAGAAGAAAAATATCTTTCTGTTCTGTCTAACTTGTTGAAAGGGTTTCCTCTAGATAAAAATCTTTTTATAAATCAAGTAAAGTTGTTTCTTATATATTTCTTTGGTCAAACAATTCTCTTTGAAATAGGGACTAGGGTATCTTGAGTTAGCTGAGTACGAGACATCTTGAATCCCCTTGTGAATTGGTTCGTCAAATTAATGCTAAGGTATCTTTTCTATACTTTTGAATCATAAAAAGACATTTCTTAATGGCAGCAGCATCAAAAGGTATAGAGTATTTCTTTTCTGATTGTTAATAGATGTAATACTTTTATCATTAATAATTTTAGTTATTTTATTTTTTTACTTAATTTTTTAAAATACTTATTAAAATGGGGAAAATTTAAATGAAATCAGTTTATCATACTATTATTCATGTTTTATTTAATTTTGAATTTCCCTATTAAAAAACAAGTTGTGGTATGATTATGTAAGGGTAAATTTTTTACAAATAGTTTTATTAATATATTAGTTTATTTATGATTGTAAACAAAAAAGCTCTCATGTTGATGTGAATAAGTCACATCTTTATTTATCTATAATAATATTTAGGAGTGAATCTATGAAAGCGTCATTCATGAAGCCACTGGTTACTGTAGTGATAGGCCTAGGTGCTATTGGTATCTGCTTGGTCGGATACTATATCAATAATCAGCGCCAACATCGGCAACGGATTGATTACGCAGAAAGTTCTATCCCGATTCAAAAAGATAACGTAGAATCTTTGTCAAAAGAAATTGATAAGCTATATGATACACAAAAAAGAATTTTTCTAAGTCCAGAAATAACGGAAGAAACATTATCGAGTTTGTCAAGTAAACTGTCCTCTATAAAAATATCAGCAGATGATTATGACATCAAAGAATCAGAACTACCTAAGGAAGCTGCTACGGTAGAAGAGAAGAAGGAAGCAGCCAAGACACAGCTAGTTGATGCAGAATCAAAATTGAAAATCCAAACAGCTATCAATGGATTATTTACTAAAAATGTAACAAACTGGCAACAAGCTGAGGATGATGTCATTATAAAAGATCAGTTGACAAGTGAGGATGTTGCTCATCTACGTGAAAATATGAGCTTTTTTGAAGATACGCCTTGGAAAAAAGTAGTTATACAATATCTAAGCTTTGCTGATAGTCAGATCGTGCAAGTTACGCAATTAGATCAGTTATTCAATAAGATGATGACGGATAGTCAAGTAATCGATACCTCGACTTATAATCAATATTTGACAGCTCTCAGCCAAATACAGGAAATCCGGAATGAAAAATTAAGAGCAACGTACGCAACAAAAGCACAAACTATTGCTCAGAAAATGAACTATAGCAATATAAATTATTAATAATTATAGTAATGCTATCAAACGGAGGAAACTATGGCAAAGCGAAGAAAAAAATCAAGAGGAAAAAAAATATTTCTAATTATTTTAGCAATTCTTATCGTATTAGTATTAGCAATCGTGGGAGTAGGAGCAAAATTATACCTGGATCTCTCACACTCTATTGAGAAAACTTACGAATCAGTGGAACGAACGCAAGGTGAAAGAACAAAACCAGTTGATCTGGATAAACAAGAATCTTTTTCTGTCTTATTGATGGGGATCGACACTGGAGATCTAGGTAGGGTCGATCAAGGACGATCAGACACGATGATGGTTGCCACAGTCAGTCCTGAAGACAGAAAGACAACAATCGTCAGTATCCCTCGAGACACGTATGTCGATATCGTAGGACATGACACAAAAGACAAAATCAACCACGCTTACGCATTCGGAGGCGCTGCCATGGCAATGGATACCGTACAAAAATATGTGGGCATTCCAATCGATCATTATGTCTCTATCAATATGAAAGGTTTAAAAGAACTCGTTGATGCTGTTGGTGGTGTCGAAGTAAATAATGATTTCACTTTCTCACAAGATGGCTATGACTTTACAATTGGTAAAATCACATTGGACGGGGATCAGGCACTCTCTTATTCGCGTATGCGCTATGAAGATCCAAATGGTGATTACGGCAGACAAGGGCGCCAAAGAAAGATCGTAGAAGGTGTAGCGAAAAAAGTATTGAGTCTGAACGGTGTAAGCAACTATCAACCCATTTTGAATACTCTGGAGTCTAATATGAAAACAGACATGAGTTTTGATGAAATGAAAAAAATTGCTTTAGATTATCGGGATGCATTTAGTACGATCAAGCAAGATCAGCTACAAGGAGAAAGCTTTATGCAAAATAACATCTCTTACCAAAAAGTCAGTGATCAAGAACTTGATCGTGTAAAAAAAGAGTTGAAAGATCAAATGAATCTAGAGAATAAATAGGAAAGTGGAGAAAAAATGGAAGAAACAATCAGCTTGAAAGAAATTTATGAAACATTACGGAAACACTTGATAACAATCATCATCTCAATGTTTGCTGGCTTGGCTATCTCAGGAATCGTGACGTTTTTCATCTTGACGCCAAAATATAGCTCGCAAGCACAATTGATCGTGACATTGCCGCAATCAGACACTACAAACGTCAATGATGTCAATACGAATCTACAAATGATCAATACGTATAAAGATATGATTGTCAGTGATCTAGTGTTAAATGAAGTCAAAGATCGCTTACAAACAGAAGACAAGGTAAAAATGACTGCTGAACAAATCAAAGATGCAATTTCGGTCAATCAATCACAAAATTCACAAATGTTCTCGATCCAAGCAACAAGTACGAATGCTGTGACTGCCCAACAAATCGCTAATACAACTTCACAAGTTTTCCAAGAGAATGCAAAAGATGTGATGAATGTCGATAAAATATCAATCATTTCAGGTGCAGTTGCTAATACGACACCTGTTTCGCCAAATAATAAATTGAATCTAGTGATTGGTTTAGTATTGGGAATGATGGTAGGTGTAGGCCTTGCATTCTTATTCGAATTACTCGACCGGACAGTAAAAGATGAAAAATACGTAATGGATACATTAGGCTTCCCAATCTTAGGGACAGTTCCTGAAATGTCAGCAAAAGAATTGAACGCTAGTATTCGTAAAAAGAAATCAAATCCTACACGACCAAAAGACACAAACGATAAAAACGATAAAAACGTTCCATCACGCAGAAGCCGATCAAGAGTCTAGGAGGAAGAAAAATGGCACGAACACAGAAACAAAAAACAACTCAAAATCATGCAGTCAGTTTGATTACATTGACAAACCCATCTTCACCAATCGCTGAACAATATCGGACGATTCGGACGAATATCCAGTTTGCCTCCGCTGCTGGTCAGCAAATTAAGACGATTGTCGTGACTTCATCAGGTCCTGGAGAAGGAAAATCAACTACTGCAGCAAATATTGCAGTCGTTTTTGCTAAATCTGGTCAACGAGTACTGCTAGTAGATGCAGACTTACGTAAGCCTGTTATCCATAAAACATTTCAACTGGATAATGCAAGCGGCCTAAGTACAGTCCTTAGTTCATCAGAAAGTTTAGTAGAATTGATCCAATGGACACCAGTCGAGAACTTGTCGATTTTGACTAGTGGACCTAAGCCACCCAATCCATCAGAAATGTTAACTTCGCCAAGAATGGATCAGATCCTAGCAGAAGCAAGACAGTTATTTGACGTGGTGATATTCGATATGCCACCAGTAGTAGCCGTGACTGATGCACAGATCATGTCTTCAAAAACGGATGGTACCTTATTGGTTGTACGTGAAAATACGTCACGTAAAGAATCCTTGACTAAAGCAAAAGAACTGTTAGAGATGGTACAAGCACGCGTCCTAGGTGTTGTATACAACGGAGCAGAACACAGCAAAGATGCTGGCTATTACTACGGTAATTAAGAAATAATAAGGGAGGAGACAGGAGAAATGATTGACCTTCATTGCCATATTTTACCAGGAATCGATGACGGAGCAGAAAATCTAGATGCAAGTATCGCAATGGCTGAAAAAGCGATTCAGCAAGGTATTACGCATATTTTATGCACGCCACACCACAATAATGGAAAATATAGCAATGAAAAATCACAAGTCATTTCTCTAGTCACTTCACTACAAGCAGAATTAGAGAAAAGACAGTTGCCTTTGACGTTATTGGAAGGACAAGAAGTACGTATTTCCGGAACGCTCATCGAAGATATCCACCGAGATGAAATTTTATTTACAGATTTAGACGATACATATCTTTTGATCGAATTTCCGACACTGGAAGTACCTTTATATGCAGAACAAATCTTTTTTGAGCTGTTGCAACTAGGAAAGATCCCAGTAATCGTCCATCCAGAACGAAATGCGTATTTTCGTAAAGATCCAAATCATTTGTTGCCATTCCTAGATATGGGATGTTTGGCCCAACTTACTGCGCCGAGTTATGTTGGTGTGTTTGGTAAAGATATCCAGAAAACAGCCAAAACGATGGTCAAACATAATCTCGTGCAGATGGCTGCTTCTGATGCCCACGGGGTCTCTAAGCGCACCTTTTACTTAAAAGAGTGCTATGAGCAGATTGCTAAGGACTTTGGTAAGGAAAAAGTAGAACAGATGAAACAAGTCGCAAAGGACCTGGTCAACGGGGATATGATCAGTTATCCAGTCTATGAAGAGGTAAAAAAGAAGAAGTTTGGTTTATTTTAGGGGGAGTTAAAAAGTGTTTGTGCTAACGAGAAGAAGAAAAATCGCCATCTTGATTTTCGTAGACAGCTTGTTGTTGATTGTAGCAAATAGCGCAGCTGTTAATTTTATGGAGCCGTTTGTAGCTATACCGGTGGATCTTCTTTTAATCTACAATGGTTTATCAATAGGGTTCTATTTGTTTTATGGTGTTTTTTTCAAAGTGTTCACTCGGATCAATCGCTATACCAGTTTAAAAGAAATGATCGCAATTTTTGGTTCGCTATCTGCAAGTGCTATCTCAAGTATTATCGTCTTGCTTTTTATAAACGAACAGTATAGTTTGCGTTTAGTCATCTTTGCTTATCTACTTTCACTATTATTAATCATAGGTAGCCGATTGATCTGGCGTATCTATGTCGAAACAAAAAATACGAGATATATATCAGCAGACTCTGCTAAAAATACATTGATCATTGGTGCTGGCGAAGGTGGGCGTATTTTATACAACAGCTTTGTTGGATCCAAAACGGCTCAAGATATCCACGTGGTCGGGTTTGTGGATGATGATCCGAATAAAAGAAATACGTATCTTTCAGGAAAAAAAGTACTAGGTGCATTAAAAGATATTCCAGAATTGATCGAAAAATATGACATACAAATGGTAACGATCGCTATTCCTTCCTTATCAAGAAAAAAATTACGAAGAATCTTCAAGTTAGTCGAATCCTCTCATGTGAAAGTCAACACGATGCCTTCTATGGAAGAACTTGCATCAGGAAAAGTAAGCGTATCAAAATTAAAAACAATTGATGTAGTAGATTTACTTGGAAGAGATGAGGTAGAGTTGGATATTGAATCCATCAAAGATCAGATCGCAGACAAAGCCATTCTTGTAACTGGCGCAGGAGGATCAATCGGTTCAGAAATCTGTCGGCAAATCATCCAATTCAATCCTGCTAAGCTATTGCTTTTAGGACATGGGGAGAACTCGATCTACTTGATTGATCGTGAATTGCGTACGCACAATCAAATGTGCCCTACAGAAATCGTACCGATCATCGCGGATATCCAAGATCGAACGAAAATCAATGAAATCATGGAACAATACCGCCCAGATATCGTCTACCATGCAGCTGCCCATAAACATGTACCGCTAATGGAATGTAATCCAAAAGAAGCAGTCAAAAATAATATTTTCGGTACAAAAAATGTAGCGGAAGCAGCCAAAGCAGCAAAAGTGAAAAAATTTGTCATGGTCTCTACAGATAAAGCTAACAATCCGCCAAACGTCATGGGTTCAACGAAACGTATTGCTGAAATGATCGTGACTGGATTGAATGAAGAAGGCTGTACGAAATTTTCAGCTGTTAGATTTGGGAATGTCCTTGGCTCTCGCGGCAGCGTGATCCCAGTATTTAGAGAACAAATTGCTCAAGGTGGTCCAATCACGGTAACAGATTTTCGTATGACCCGATATTTCATGACAATTCCCGAAGCAAGTCGTTTAGTTATTCAATCTGGCGCATTAGCAAAAGGCGGCGAAATCTTTATTCTAGATATGAGCGAACCAGTGAAAATCGTGGATCTAGCCAAAAACATGATCCGATTGAGCGGGTATAGCGAAGACGAAATAGAAATCATTGAAACAGGTATCCGTCCAGGGGAAAAACTATATGAAGAACTATTGTTGGATAAGGAAAGAAATGATGAAGCAGTTTATGAGAAAATCTTTGTAGGAAACATCAAAGGATACTCGATACAAACAGTGATGGACTTCGTCAAGAGCCTGCCGCAAGACGATGAACAATTGGCTAAAGACATCGTCAATTTTGCGAATGCTTCGAATAAGTAGGGGGAGTAAAGTGAAAGCAATTATTGTAGGAGCTGGTGGATTTGGCAAAGAGATTGCTTTTCTATTACAAAGTTTCTCTAGATATGAATTGATTGGTTTTGTCGATGATTCGTTAAAAATGCAAAATCAAGAATTAGTGGGAAAAACTGTATTGGGAACAATAGACTCGTTATTAGAATTAGAAGAAGAAACTGCTATTTTTCTAGGAATCACTTCGCCAGATATCAAAGAGAAAATATATCAAAAGATAAATAAAAATAATAAATTGTTTTTCCCTAATTTAGTTGCACCAAGTGCGCTAGTGGGCATAAATGTTCAGTTAGGAATTGGCAATATTTTGATGCCCTATACGACTTACACTGCCGACATAGTTTTAGGAAATTTCAATATGATCAATATCGGCTCTACTATTGGACATGATACTCAAATCGGTAATTATAATTCCATTTTTCCAAGCGTAAATATTTCAGGACATGTTCTATTAGGAGATAAAAATGTAATTGGAGTAGGCTCTAAAATAATACAAAATCTAAGAATTGGAAATACGAACATTATAGGTGCGGGAAGTGTAGTAATAAAAAATATTAATAATAATACTAAAAATGTTGGCGTACCTTCCAAAGTAATAGAAAGATGGGATTAAGTTGGAAAATAAACGAATATTATTAGCATCTCCTCATATGAGTGAGGAAGGATATGAACAAGCGTATGTAAAAGAAGCATTTGATACAAATTGGGTTGCGCCTTTAGGTATGAATGTCAATGGTTTTGAAGAGGAATTAGCAGAATATGTGGGAGCTAGTTATGCAGCTGCATTATCTTCTGGAACGGCAGCTATACATTTAGCTTTAAAAGCGGCTGGGGTCGGTAAAGATGATATAGTGATTTGTCAGTCTTTGACGTTCTCGGCTACTGCCAATCCAATCATCTATCAAGGAGCTATACCAGTATTTGTTGATAGTGATTACGAAACTTGGAATATGAAACCAGAACATTTGCGAACAGCACTAGAAAAATATCCTAACGCAAAGGCTGTATTAGTAGTGCATTTGTACGGTTTATCAGCTGAACTAGATGAAATTACTAAAATATGCAAAGAACATAATGTTGTTTTAATTGAAGATGCTGCAGAATCATTAGGAACAACCTATAAAGGAAAATATACTGGTACATTCGGCGACTATGGAATTTATTCTTTTAATGGAAACAAAATAATCACAACTTCAGGCGGTGGGATGCTTGTATCTGATGACAAAAAAAAGGTGGAAAAAGTGAGATTTTGGGCTACACAATCTCGTGAGAAGGCGCGCCATTATCAACACAATGAAATTGGCTATAATTATCGAATGAGCAATATCGTTGCAGGTATCGGTCGAGGACAATTGAAAGTTTTAAATGAAAGAATTGAAAAAAAACGATATATTCATAGTTTCTATAAAAAAGAATTGTCTACATTATCAAATATACAATTCATGCCAGAAAATAATTGGAATGAACCGAACTATTGGTTAAGTGTCATAACAGTAAAGGGAATAAATACGAATCATCTTATTGATGAGTTAGATAAAAATAATATAGAAGCTCGCCCAGTTTGGAAACCAATGCATTTACAACCTGTTTTCAAAAATTATGATTATATTGGCGATGATGTAGCAGAAACTTTATTTGACTTAGGAGTATGTTTACCATCAGATACCAAGATGACAGATGAAGATTTAAAATATGTAGTATCTATTATTAAAAGAGTGATCAATGATGCGTAAAAAAACTTTCTATCAGCTTTTTGGAAAAAGAATTTTAGATATCTTATTGTCAGGCATCACTCTCATTGTTTTATCGCCGATAATCTTAATTGTAGGTGTTTTAGTAAGAATTAAACTTGGTTCTCCAATTATCTTCAAGCAAGAGCGACCAGGAAAAAGTGAAAAAATTTTTTCTATGTATAAATTTCGT
The DNA here is from genome assembly GCF_005236045.1 of Enterococcus sp. VV15. Classification (NCBI taxonomy): domain Bacteria; kingdom Bacillati; phylum Bacillota; class Bacilli; order Lactobacillales; family Enterococcaceae; genus Enterococcus; species Enterococcus sp. VV15. The sequence continues at coordinate 6,179 of NZ_QPTY01000023.1, read as the reverse complement.
ACAATGACTGACGAAAGAGACCACAATGGAGAATATTTACCCGATGAAATTCGACTAACTAAATTTGGGAAAATGCTTAGAGCAACAAGTCTAGATGAGCTACCAGAACTTTGGAATATTTTGAAGGGTGATATGTCGATTGTAGGACCTCGTCCATTATTAGTGGAATATTTGCCACTATATAGCGAGAAACAACGGAAAAGACACAACGTAAGACCAGGATTAACTGGACTAGCTCAGGTCAATGGAAGAAATGCGATTAGTTGGGAAGAAAAGTTTGATTTAGATGTTTATTATGTTGATAAAATTAGTTTCTTTAATGATATTATTATTATAATTCAGACATATAAAAAAGTAATCAAGAAAGAGAATATTAATACAATCAATAACAATATACCAGAAAAATTTAAAGGGAGTTAAATATAGTATGCCATTAAATATTTTATTTCTTACACTTTTAGATTTTCAAAGTTTAGAAGAAAGCAATATCTATACTGATTTAATGTCTGAATTTGTAAAAAATAATCACAATGTGTCCATTATATCTCCAGTAGAAAGAAAAAAAAGAATAAAAACTCATTTGGTCAAGATAAATGATAAATGTGAAATCTTAAAATTAAGAATAAGGAATATTCAAAAGACTAATTTAATTGAAAAAGGTTTTTCTACTATACAAATAGAGAGAAAGTTTATATCAGGCATTAATCAATATTTTTCAGATAAAAAGTTTGATTTGGTTATTTATTCTACTCCGCCAGTAACTTTTGCTAAAGTGGTGAAGTTTATAAAAAAAAGAGATAATTGCAAAAGTTATCTTTTATTAAAAGACATATTTCCACAAAATGCAGTTGATTTAAATCAACTCTCTAAAAAAAGTTATATATATAAGTATTTTAGAAAAAAAGAAGTTTCTCTATATGAAGTATCTGATTATATAGGAACAATGTCAGAAAAAAATTCTCAATATATAAGAAATCATAATAAAATTGATAAGCAGATTTTAGAAGTAAATCCTAATTCAATTAGAATAAACGAAGATAAAATTGACTACCATTTAGACAAAGAGGAAATAAGAGATTTATATAAGATCCCTAAAGAAAAAAAAATAATGTTATATGGAGGGAATCTAGGAAAACCTCAAGGTATTGATTTTCTTTTAGACATTATAAATAGTCTAGAAAAAGACAACAACTTTTTGTTGCTGGTTATTGGATCAGGAACAGAACATGGACGTATAAGAAAACATTTAAATACCAATAACATAAAAAATACAATTCTACTTAACAGTTTATCTAAAAATGAGTATAAGAAAGTTGAATCTATTGCGGATATAGGATTGGTTTTCTTAGATAGAAAATTTACTATTCCTAATATACCTTCTAGAATATTAGGATATATGGAGTCTAAAAAACCTATTTTAGCCGCTGTAGACAAATATACTGATTTAAATGAAATGATAAAAACTGGGAAATTTGGTTATTGTTCTGAACACGGTGATTTAAACGCTTTTCTGAGTAATATGGAGAAACTAAAGGATGAAAATATCAGGAATGAATTGGGTAGAAATGCTTTTATTTATTTGAAAAATAATTTTGATGTAAAAAGAAGTTATTCTATAATTATGAATCATTTTGGATCATAAAAAGGAGCTATTTAAATGTTCAAAGATACAATTTTATTAATCACAGGCGGTACTGGTTCTTTTGGGAATGCAGTAATGAAACGTTTTTTAGATTCTGATATCAAAGAAATACGGATTTTTTCTCGTGACGAGAAAAAACAAGATGACATGCGTAAGAAATACAACAATGACAAATTGAAATTTTATATCGGGGATGTCCGAGACATCAATAGTGTCAAAAATGCGATGCATGGCGTTGATTATGTTTTCCATGCAGCAGCACTTAAACAAGTACCTTCTTGCGAGTTTTTCCCAATGGAAGCTGTGAAAACAAATATCATGGGAACGGATAATGTCGTAACTGCAGCAATCGAAATGGGGATTCAAAAAGTTATTTGCTTGTCCACTGATAAAGCTGCGTATCCAATCAATGCTATGGGGATTTCTAAGGCTATGATGGAAAAAGTATTTGTTGCTAAAGCAAGAACCGTTACTGACGAACGCACGATGATTTGTGGCACACGTTATGGAAATGTAATGGCTTCTAGAGGATCAGTTATTCCATTATTCATTGACCAAATAAAAAGTGGTAAACCATTAACAGTAACAGATCCTGGCATGACAAGATTTTTGATGAGTTTGGAAGAAGCTGTAGAGTTGGTTGTTTTTGCCTTCCAAAACGCAAAAGCAGGGGACATCATGGTTCAAAAATCACCAGCCTCCACTGTTGGCGACCTAGCACAAGCAATCAAAGAATTATTCCATGCAGACAATGAAATTCATATTATCGGAACACGACATGGCGAAAAGCGTTATGAAACACTACTGACAAAAGAAGAATACTTAGTTGCTCAAGATATGGGTGATTTCTATCGTGTCCCTGCAGATACACGTGATTTGAATTATGATAAGTATTTCGTTGAAGGAAACAAAGAGCTGACACAAGAAGGAGAATATAATTCAGATAATACACAACGATTATCTGTAGAACAAATCAAAGAAAGACTTCTTGAACTAAAATATGTAAAAAAAGAATTGAAAGAGTGGCAAAATCAATGAATATTTTAGTAACTGGGTCAAATGGTTTTATTGGAAAAAATTTAGTTACTGAATTAAAAAATGAAGGATTCACAGATATTCTTAGTTTTGATAGAGACACGCCTGTACATTTATTAGATGAATATTGTAAAAAAGCAGACTTTGTTTTTCATTTAGCTGGAGTAAACAGACCAAAAGATGATGCAGAATTCATGAAAGGAAATTTTGGATTTACTTCAGAATTGCTTGAAAAACTAAAAGCACATGGCAATACATGTCCAGTAATGCTTTCTTCCTCTATCCAAGCAGAACTTGATAATTCTTATGGCAAGAGCAAAAAAGCCGGAGAAGAGTTATTAAAGAAATACCAAAAAGAAACAGGAGCACCTGTATATATTTATCGTTTCTCAAACTTATACGGTAAGTGGTCGCAACCAAATTATAATACAGTTGTAGCCACATTTTGTTATAAAATCGCAAGGGACGAAGAAGTGACAGTAAATGATCCATCTGCTGTCATTGAACTTTGTTATATTGATGATGTCGTGAAGGAATTACTTTATTGTCTGAACAGACAACCTTATATGGAAAAGGGGTATTGTGCTGTTCGTGAAACGGATGAAGTAACGGTCGGCGAATTAAAAGAACTGATTACATCTTTCAAAAATAGTCGAACGAACTTGAGTGTTCCTAACCTTGCAAGAAGAGTAGAAAAAAATCTGTACAGTACGTACTTAAGCTTCTTACAAGAAGACGATTTTGCTTATTTTCTAAAAATGAATGTAGATGATCGCGGATCGTTTACTGAATTTTTAAGAACAAAAGACCGAGGTCAAGTATCTGTCAATATTTCCAAACCGGGAATCACGAAAGGAAACCATTGGCATCATACAAAAAATGAAAAATTCTTAGTAGTAAGCGGAGAAGGTGTAATCCGTTTTAGAAAAGTAAACTCAAATGAAATAATCGAGTATTTTGTTTCAGGAGAAAAATTGGAAGTAGTTGATATTCCAGTAGGTTATACACACAATATCGAAAATCTGGGATCAACGGATATGGTGACGGTGATGTGGGTAAATGAGCCATTTGATCCAGAGAATCCTGATACTTATTATGTGGAGGTTTAATCAATGAAAAAATTAAAAGTGATGACAGTAGTAGGAACTCGACCAGAAATCATTCGTTTGTCTGCTGTTATCAATCGTTTGGATCAATCAGAAGCAATCGAACATATTTTAATACACACTGGTCAAAACTATGACTATGAGCTAAATGAAGTATTTTTCGAAGACTTCAAGCTAAAAAAACCCGATTATTTTCTAAATGCAGCAACTGGGACAGCGATTGAAACGGTTGGAAATATTTTGATCAAGATCGATCCAATTTTGCAAGAAGTAAAACCAGATGCATTCTTAGTATTAGGAGATACAAATAGCTGTTTATGTGCAATTGCAGCCAAACGTCGCCATATTCCTATTTTCCATATGGAGGCAGGAAATCGCTGTTTCGACCAAAGAGTACCGGAAGAAACAAATCGTAAAATTGTTGATCATACAGCTGATATCAATTTAACCTATAGCGATATCGCGAGAGAATATCTCTTACGTGAAGGATTACCAGCTGATCGTGTGATCAAAACAGGAAGTCCGATGTTTGAAGTTCTCAATTCAAGAAAAGATGATATTCAACAGTCCGATGTTCTTAATCGTTTAGGGTTAAAAGAAGGAAAATATTTTGTCGTTTCTGCTCATCGCGAAGAAAATATCAGCTCAGAAACAAATTTCTTGCACTTGGTAGATAGCTTGAATACGATCGCTGAAACTTACCAACTGCCAATCATCATTAGTACACATCCGCGGACAATGAAGATGATCGAAGCAAAAGGAATCAAATTCCACGAGATGATCCAAACAATGAAACCGATGGGATTCAATGATTACAATAAATTACAAATCAATGCTAAAGCTGTACTAAGCGATAGCGGAACGATCAGCGAAGAATCTTCCATTTTGAACTTCAAAGCATTGAATATCCGTCAAGCACATGAACGACCAGAAGCAATGGAAGAAGCAAGTGTCATGATGGTAGGATTAGAAAAAGAAAGAATTATGCAAGGATTGGAAGTATTGGAAACACAGAAAAAAGATACTTTGCGACACGTCGCAGATTATTCAATGCCAAATGTTTCGGAAAAAGTATTGCGTATCATTCTTTCTTATACAGACTATGTGAACAGAGTGGTGTGGGGAAGATGAAGAAAAAAATATTGATATTAGCCGAGGGATACTTTCCAGCACAAAAATACGGTGGGCCACCAGTTAGTATATTAAACTTTTGTAATTTATTAAAAGATAAGTATAACTTTTATATCGTCACGCGTGACAATGATATTAATGAAAATGAACGGTTGGAAGGTATTACAGAAGGATGGAATAATAGAGAAGAAGCACAAGTTATATATTTAAATAGAAAAAAGAAGTTTAAAAAAAATATAGAAGATATAATTAAAGAAATAAATCCTGATTTAATATATATAAATAGTTTTTTCGATTACAACTTAATGAGTGCAGTTTTTTCAAAAAAAAATAATATACCCTTGTTAATTGCCCCTAGAGGACAGTTATTAGAGGGTGCTAGGAGTAATAAACCAATTAGAAAAAAAGTTTATATAGAACTTTTTAAATTAAAAAGTATATTCCATAAACATATATATTTTCAATCAACAAGTGACGAAGAAGAGTCAATTCTAAAAAAAATATTTGCGTCAAAAAATATAATATCTTTTACGAATATTCCAAGTATAAGTAAGATGGGTAACAAGAAAAACAAACAAGAAGAAAGTTTGAATTTAGTTTTTTTATCTAGAATTGTTCCAAAAAAAAACTTAGACTATGCAATTGAAATTTTAAAAACACTTGATGAAGAAGTATCTTTAGATATTTTTGGACCGATAGAAGATAAGAATTATTGGGAGTTTTGTCAAAAAAAGATAGCAAATCTACCAGCTAATGTTACAGTTAGTTATAAAGGAAGTCTAAAGCATGAAGATATTGATACGGTATTTAGGAATTACGATGCCTTTTTATTCCCAACTAAAAGTGAAAATTATGGACATGTTATTTCAGAATCGTTAACAAATGGATGCCCAGTCATAATTAGTGATCGAACTCCTTGGAACGACATAGAAAACGGTAAAGAAGGTTATGTCTGTACTTTAGAGAATATTGAAGAATTTAGAAAAGCGATAAAATTATTATATAAATTATCTAGTAAAGAATATCAAGAAATGCAAAAAAATATAAAAAAATTTATAGATTCTAGGGTTGATTTTTCAATATTAAAAGAAGATATTTCTTCTAAACTAGAAAAAACTATGAATAATAATTAGAAGTTACTTTATATGTCGATAATGCAATAAAAAAGATAATATTTTAACTATTTAAAGTCAAGTCCATAATCCTGTGTAAAATACTATACAATGTTTTACCGGTCTCTCATTGATCAAACTTAATATATTTTC
>NZ_QPTY01000022.1:0-51536 GCF_005236045.1 Enterococcus sp. VV15 | reverse complement strand
GGTGACTACTCTGCTGCTAATCAAGAACGTGTAGCCGATCAATATGTTACTTCACGTTATGGTTCATGGGATGCTGCCCAAGCATTCTGGTTAGCTAACGGTTGGTACTAAGAAGTACAAATAGAAAATAAAAAAATTGGCGGGAATCCTTAGGTTTCAGCCAATTTTTTTGCGTATTTTTTTTGTTGAAACTTTGTTACTTTCTGATTGGTCTCTTGGGTCGAAAACAATTGCTTTTCCAATTGTTGGATATTGTTTTCAGCTTCTCGAATGACCTTCACTAAATAATTTTTTTCTGCTTTTAGTTGTTTTACTAAATATTCCAAATAATCATTTTCTTTTTGAAATTCTTCTATTGTTTTATTCTTTTTTCTCATAAACTTGCTCTGCGGATCTCGTTTATTCTGCTCTGGTTTTTTTATTCCAATTTCTGAGGGCAAAATAGATGTATTCACGATTTTGTCATAAAGCTGTTTATATTCTAAACGCTGACTATTCGTATTTAAAGAAATATGTGCTCTGGATGTGTTGTTTCCAGAAATTGCGGCCTTTTTTTGTTTGAGAATCATCTCAAGCTTCAAAGAAAGTTCAGTTTCCAACTCATTCTTTTTGTATTTAGTGATCATTTGAGCAGAATTCAAACGTCCTTCTTTCATTGGAATCAGACCGATATGTAGATGTGGTTGCTCTTCATCAAAATGTACACTTGCATAAATAATATTTGCTATACCATAAAATTTTTGAAATGTCTGTACGACTTGTAAAAAGAATAATTTCATTTCTCTACTTGATAATTTTTGTAAAGAGTACTCCTCGAACAAGACACGCCATTCAACCAAGACTGTCCAATTAGAGCAGACTGACTTAGATGCAGATAGATGCGTCAACCGACGTTTAATGGCTTTCTTATAGTTTATATTTTTTTTGTTCAAGACATCATAATTCAAAAGGGTCTTTTCAGAATGAACGATCAGTGACTCGCAAATTTCTCTTTGATTGTGGATTTGAACCTTTTCTAATTCATAAAAACGATAATTTTTTCTTTCTAAACTAATTAGCTTGATCTTCTTCCCTCCTCTAACATCAAATTACTTATATACTTATTTTATGAAATATCGATCTTAAAAACAAACCTATATCTTCCTATCTCTAGGTAAAAATATAAGCCGCCTTGCCATAAAAAAGAGGACTTCTTCCCCAAAAGAAATCCTCTTTAATCATTAGCCAAAATGAGCAATCAATGTGTACTAGAACTACCCCAAAGTCTATGCTACCCATTATTTTGAATCATCAACTTACGATTATGGTTCCATCAATCGTTGTTGTGTTGATCAATTCTTGTTTGTCGTACATTTTATAATAGATTTTTACAGTATGCTCCCCTTTATTCGGTATGTTTTCAAAAGGAACAGAGGCGATTCCATTATTTGGCGGTACTAACCCTGAAACATACAATTTTTTCTGATTAGTGGCTAAATAATATTCTACTTGGATATTGTACGCATTCTCTCCACTATTACGAATATCGACATTTGCTTTCCCGTTCTTGTCTACTTCAATCTCATGTTTTAATGTAATCCGAATATTGTCTTTATCAACTTCAGTTTGCATCAATTTCAATAGATCGTCGTTGTTCAATTTAGAAATATTCTTGTCTAATTCTGGAAGTCCAGTAACGACCTTTGGGGGAGATTGATTAAAATAATAGTATCCACCAACTCCGAGTGCGAAAAACAACACTACTAGAGCTATGAGGATATATGTTCTTTTTTTATTCTTGTCTTGTGTTGCATTGTTACTATGTGCTATTTTAAACACTCCCTTCTCTGTCGTTGCTGAAAGTTGTTGCTTTTATTTTAATTTTTATAAATACTGACATTTTTAAGTTGATGTTCATTTCGAGTAATCTTACTGCTCTATCGACTCGTTGTTCACCTAAAAAATATGTGCGAAAACACCTGATCACGGGTTTCCAAAATAACTCTATGCTATATTTAACTACTTGGTGTCAACTCAATTTTTTAAAGCTGTAAAATTGAACGTCATTGTATAAGAAGGTTTGATGACTTCATCCGCTTTGAATCCTTCAGCGATCTCACCTTCGAATTTCAAATATTTACTTTGTCCCATACCGATAGTCGCTAAATGGGTCGGTGTATCTAAGAACTGTCCTGCAGCACTTTGCAGACGTACGCCTGCTTCATTGACTGGTGTAAAGAACAAGTCTTGTTTGACACCTGAATTTCCTGTTTCAGAAAAACTTGATACCTCAACCATCACATCACGTACTTTTGAATTATTGGTGATCGTATATAGCGGAGATAAGATATCTGGAAGAATTTTTCCGTCTTCAGACATCGCATTCGCATAACGAACTGTTGTTGGAACAGTGATATCTACATAAGTTTTATCTTCTGGATCTACTGGCGTCCATTCTCCGACCCATCCAGAAACTGCAACGCTTGCATTGTCTTCACCTTTAATCGTTTGTCCTGGTGAAGGATCTGGTTGACCAGGGATCCAACCTAAATCTTGTGCACTAGCATTCATCGTTCCGACAGCCAAACCGCCTAGTAAAACAGACGATAAAAGAATCATACTTGTCAATTTTTTCATTTTTCTTTTTTCTCTCCTTATTGAAATAGTGAATTATTTCGTTCTGATAGCGATACCTACTTTGACCCAACTGTCTTTTTCCCGATTCACAGTGACAAACATCACTACCGAAAAAATAGAAAGCAGCAATCCGATTGCTAGAATATGACCTTGTTTTTTTACGCCAGTTTGTGGAAGATTTGCAGAAGAACCTGAATCAGATGGTGGAATTGCTATAGTTGGTTTTTCTTTTGTTCCAGCGCCATTTCCTTGATTGTTTGAACTGACATCCCATGGTCCTATCGTTGCTTCGACACGAACATTTTGTGTATCTGTAGCTTGCGCATGACAGTTTGTTGTAATACCTAAATTGATTAGTATAATACCTGTCAAAATATACAAAAATTTTTTTATTTATTCCTCACCTCCATTACTTAATGACGCAACTTCCACATCTATAATTATGCTAAAAAGCGAAAAATAATTAAAACCAAGTTTTACCGATAGGTTGGTAAATTGACGAAAAACTCACTTGATCACGCTGTTAGAAAATATAAAAAACGCTTCAGCAGAACGTCAGTCATCCAGATCATAATTACTCTCTCTTGAGCACTCATCTGTTCATACTCTGGCTCCTGCATTCAATTTAGTGTGATAATAATCAACTAATTTATTGATCACATCTTCATCAAGATAGTCTGAGATACCAATGGTAGGAATACCAAAATAATCTTGCGAATAGATATCTGTTAAAATACAGTCGAACTTTTGCAAATAATCTTTTTGGATTCTCGTTGAAGGATTCATTATCTCTATTTTGATATTGTGTCTAAAATAAAACTGGATTTCTTCTTTCAGCATCCTCATGTGATCATACGAACTATCCAATAAAAGGGCGACCTTTATGCTGACTTTGCTGGCTCTTACTTGGACCCATAACTCAGACCAGGAAGTAAGCAATTTAAAAACAGATTGATGGATCATTTCATCCAAATAAGAAAGAAACGGATTTCCTAACGAAAAATAAATATCAAAGAACTCATCTCTTAATGCATTGATCAAATCTGGACTATCTCTCAACGTATTTTCAAAAAAATCTGCCTTCTTATTATGTAGGACGTAAGTTGGCCTAGCAGCACTTAACGTAGTCCAATAAATATCATGAACAAGCTTATCTTTATTCTCGCAAAGGAGATGGAACTGTTCTTCTAGTAAAGTGATGACAGCTTTGATTTCGTTTTTGATCGCTACAGAATCAATATCGATTCCTTCATAATTGAATCGTGCTGTGGGATGGATTGGTTGATAAAATTCATAGAATAATTGTGGAAGATTCTCTTCTTTGATTTCTACATCAAATATATTATGTATATTGGTAATTATTTTCTTTTTGTTTGATAGATGTGAAAAACTAAACGGAATAATATCTGAGGGCATCTTGTACCCTTGCTTCAAGCGGGTTAATCAAACAAATAATTGGAATTTTATATTTCCTAAAAATAGATGATTGTCATTATATACGATTGCCCAGATCATATTTTCTTTAATAAACAATTCAATGATATCTGAGATCAAATTGATTTCGTCTTTCTGGATCAACTTCTCAGGCAAACTATATTTTTCCGAAAAATAGACTGCAAAAAAATCCCGAATGTTTCCCTCATTACCGACAATTTCCAGTTGTTTAGTTATTTGAAAATCAAAAAAGCGTAACTCATGGTTGATACGGTTAATGACACGTGCCACCTGTGTTTCTGAAACATACAAGATGTCACTTAACTCTTCTTTAGAATGGACAATTCCAAAAAATACTGTTTCTAAAAGTGTGTACTCTAAACTCTTTTCGAGTATCTTAGAATAAATAAATGACTTTGGGGTCATCAGGTCTTTCTTTAAAATGACACCTGATCGAAAAGAGGTTTCAATAGACAACGGAGCAATCATCTCATTCACTTGAGAAAGATCATTTCGGATTGTTTTCTCCGAGCTATCAGCTTTTTCTGCTAATTCAGAAGTCGTGATCCATTCTGTTTCCCAAAGTATCTCTAAAATATTTAATTGACGTTTCAAGCGCCCGTCTAATATTTCTCTCATTTTTCTTCCACCTCTCGTCTTAACGAAAAAACTCTTCTAAAATAATTTTTAGCACAACCGCTCGCCTAAAAATAACCGTAATATACCGAGCGCCTGGTAAAATAACATTAGCAACGTTACAGTTTAGTTTTTTCTATGTCAAGACTTCTTACATTTCCTAGTCGACCATTTATGAATAACTCCAATTGGGATTGCATTTTTTTCATCTGTTTTTTTCAAATAATAAAAATAGGATACATAAAAATCGTGTCAAAGAAAAAAACTCAAAAAAAATAGAGATAGGCCTGATTGAACGTATCTCTTTATGTATCTTATTTATTCTTCTATTCCCCACGACCTATGTCAAAAGCGTTGCTTTAAATCCTTCGCTCATTTTTTTTACTATTAAAAAAAAGATGCAATTTTTTTATGAACTCTTCTCCAAAATAGTTTGGTATACCAATCACGCTTACTTTTCCCAGCTCATCTATATTTAATAAATTGGTTAAAATACAATCATAGCAATTCAAGCGGGAAAAAGTGATTGGATCATCTGGTAATAAAATATCTACTTTGTACATATTTCTAAAGTGATATTCGATTTCTTCTTTTAACATGATCATATGTTCTTCCGGCGCATCTAGTAGTAATGCTGCTTTGATTTTCATGATCGTCTTACGAATCTCTACGCGAAACTCATGCCATTGGGTCACTAATGTATAAATAGACTGGTAAAGTATATTATTTTTATCCTCAGCAGATAGGGATAGGTCAGAATAAATGTCGGCAAAATATTTTTGTAAGTCACTGGCGATAGCTTGTTTATCTCTCAATGATTCCAACACGAATTCTTCTTTCGTATTGTGTAAAATATAACTTGGACCAACTGTTAGAAAACTACTCCATAAAATTGCATGGATCAAAGCATCTTGGTTTCGGCATTCGATTTTCAGTTGCTGACAAATCATACCAATCAATTGTTCAAGTCTAGTCTTTAAAGCAAACTGGCTCGCTCCTAACTCAAGACAGGTTTCAGTGACTTTAAAAGGAGCATAATAATGTTCAAAAATGTTATGCAAAATTTTTTCTGTCAATGAGATTCCAAAGACAACTTGCCACCGTTTATTCAATTCTTTGTCTTCAGTAATCATCGTGTAATCGAAGAAATGTTGCTTTTGCTCTAAAAAATAGTCTGATTTACAACGATAAATCGCCACAAGTATTTTCATACGCATTTTATTCAATAAAAAATGATATTGATTGTTCGCAGCAATGATCGCCGTATTTGCTTTATAGAATTTTCGGATCACCTGATCGATCAATTGAAATTCTTTTTCTTTGAAAAAATGGTCTGGGGAAAGATATTTCTCATAAAATAGACTTGAAAGTAATTTACGGATATTCCTTTCGTCCCCAACAATTGTTAAGTCAGTGGTGATTTTTATGCCATATTTTTCAAACCCTTTATTTAGTTTCACTTGCAATCGATTCAATTGTGTTTCAGAAATATACAGTCGATCGCACACTTCTCCTTTCGTGATATGGGGATTAAAAAGAATCATTTCAAGTAGCTGACATTCAACACTCTTTTGTAAAAAGAGCGCATACAGGTGTGTCTTAGAAATACACATTTCTTTATTTAAAAAGACGCCATGTTTAAAGGATGTCTCTATTGTTAATGGTTCAATGATCTCATTTAGCTGTTTGATATCTGTGCGGATCGTTTTCTCAACCCCGCCGATTTCCTTGACTATTTCAGAAACTGTCACCCACTCTTTGTTCCACAACAACTCTAATAAAGCGAGTTGTCTCAAACTCTGCTTATTTAATACTTCCTTCATTTTCCCCTCCTGATAGAACTATTTGTCATTTTATTACTCCCCCATAATTCAATTTTAATTTACTAAACGAAAGATGTCTATAACTAGATTAAAATATAAACATAGTAATATTAAAAATCATTTTATAATTACACCAATGTGTACAATTATGTTTGAATAACAGTCCTAAATTTATTAATAACAAATATAACTATTTCAAATTAGTTTCTATTATAAAAAACTGAATAAAACCGTTTCAGCTGCCGACCTTTCTGTCTCGACCTCTTCTCGCTTCACGAACTAATACGCTTCGGCATCATTCACTTCAAATTTCTGCCTTATCGTCCAGTATTCTATGAAACTTTTTTAGAAAAAAACTTTACATCCACTAGTGTACTATGTATACCAGTACACGAGGGTACGGTATCAAATGGAAGGAGCAACGCCATGATTACGATTGATAAAAATAGCAGCAAACCCTATTACGAACAGCTGATGCTTAGCATTAAAGAAGCGATTCTCCAAGGTATTTTACAGCCCGGTGACAAGATCCCCTCAGTACGTGAAATGGCAAAACAACAGTTGATGAATCCTAACACAGTCAGTAAAGCGTACAAAGTTTTGGAATCCGAGCAAGTTTTAATCACAATCAAAGGCAAAGGAACCTTTGTCAAAGATTTTGCAAAATTGCCGCGCGATGAACTTCGCATTGCACAGTTAAAAGACCAGATGAACGATCTGGTCATCGAAGCAACACATCTAAAAGTTACAGAACAAGAACTCATTACTTGGATTAAACAAACTCAAGCAGCCTTAGGAGGTCCTGAACATGAAAGTCATGAAACTTTCAAAAATGATTGAAGGTAAACAAATTCTCAACGACATTCATTTTGAACTTAAAGCAAACGAAATCGTCGGCTTGATTGGTCGTAATGGGTCTGGCAAAACCACTTTGTTTCGTACACTAACCGGTCAATATTTACCCAACAAAGGAGAGATCGAACTTGATGGTATCTCGCTATTGACCGCAACACAGTCAAAATCAGAATTGTTTTACATTGATGAAGCAGAAAATTTTTTAGCACCCTACACGTTGAAAACGATCAATCAGTTTTACCGTACTGCCTATCCGAATTTTAACCAAGATTTATTTCTTACATTGACAGGCTCGCATCAGTTCCCCTTGCACGTGAATTATCACGGCTTGTCAAAAGGTATGCAAGGTTTGTTTAACATGATTTTAGCCATCAGCTCAAACGCGCGCTTTTTATTGCTTGATGAACCTTTTGATGGCTTGGACGTGATTGTACGCAAAGAAGTCATCGGCTTATTATTAGAACATATCAGCGACAATCAGCACACCGCATTGATTGCTTCACACAATTTAAATGAACTTGAAAATTTAGCTGATCGTGTCTTGTTGTTGAAAAATCAGACCATCATTAAAGATTATCGTCTGGAAGAAATGCGAGAATCCGCTAAAAAAATCCAAATGGTTTTCAAAACAAAAAAAATCCCATCACTTGTCAAAGAACACTCAAGATTATTGACCATTCAAGGACGTGTCATCACTGCGATTTTTGAAGATTTTAATCAAGATTTGGCTAACAAGATCCAAACACTTCAACCAGTTTTATTTGAAGAACTGCCCTTAAGTTTAGAAGATTTATTCGAAGCTAACTTAAAAGAAAAAATGCCCCGCTAGAAAGGAAGAATCACATGGTAAAAAATATCTATCTCACGCGTTACAGTAAAATCTTGTTGCCATTGATTGGTTTGATATTACTCATGTTTGCCTTCAATGCTTGGAGTAATGTTAAAAATTGGCATGATAACGAGCGCTATCTAACTACCGACAAAGAATTAAAAGCAGATTTTAACGCCTATCCGGAGTACTACACTTATTTGGATGAGAAAAAACAAGAACAGATTCCCTACGCTTCATTTGAAAAATATATCGAACACCAACTATATGTCTACCATAAAAATGATTTTTCAGACAAAATATCGCAAAAAAACGACCCAAATCAAACTTATTTCAACCAATCGAGCAACGTAGCTACACTGTTCGCACTTTTTTTAGCCTCTTTTGTTGGTTTTTGCTTATTTTTTGTCGATCTGAAAACCCATTTCACACGCTTTTTATTTAGCTTACCTGTCAGTCGGAAAGAATTATTCGCCAAAAAGCTGCTCTACCTTGCCTTACCATTTTTAGCAACGATTTTCGTTGGTCAACTACTCTATCTGGCGATTCTTCGTTTAGGAATCCCACAACCGTACTTAAATGCGAGTCTAGGAGATATGTTCGCCTCTGTTGTGAATAGTTTTTCGTTGATCATGGTGTTCTTTTGCCTAAGTGTCTTTGTTGGAGTAATGGTAGGTAATTTGGTGTTTGGCCCATTGACTTGGTTTGTCTTTTTGATTTTTTTATGTCAAATCCCAAGTGCCGTAAATGGTCTTTTGTATACTGTCACCATGATGTACTCACCTTTTTTACGTGATTTCGACTTCAACACTTTATTTATTTTTGAAATCGGCAAAACGACTGGACATTGGTATATGAGCCTGTTGTTTTTACTTATCAGTGTTTCTTTCATCTACTGGGCATATCGCAAGTTCCAGGTCATCAGTTTGGAACATGAAAGCGAGTATCTTTTAACACCTGAATCACGTTGGCAAATTTGGCTTTTCATGACCGTACTCACAAGTTTTGTCTTAGTGTTTGCCATAAAAAATCCTTGGCCTTATTATCTGAGCGGCTTGCAGTACAACTTTGAAGTGTCATTTATGACTACGATGATGACAACACTTACTATAATTGTCATTTGTGGCGGGATTTGTTTTGTGGTCGTTTTCTTTTCCAGCATCAAGCGCTTTTTCCGCTCACTTAAAGCTCAAAGATTGGCGCGTTAGTATCCAAAATAACCCTTAAAGGAGGATGACGTGATGCAACAACAGCTTTCTTTACTGGACTCAATTTTGGACTTATTTGTTATCAGTCCACTCAGCATCTTGGGCGTGCTCGTTTTGCTCGTTTCCTTGTACTTCTCGTTGGTAAACGCCAGTTGGAAGCAAAAACTGCGCGTCAGCCTGGCATCATGTTGCTTGTATTTTTTTTGGGTGATTGCCTTAACAAATATCTTTGGTACCCCAAGTTTAGCGGAATTTTTCCGCTTGCATGATTTAGATGAGAAAATTTTCAATCCTAACATCGAATGGGGCTTTCTCGCAGATGGCTTTTCCCGTAGCTTTATTTTGAACATCCTCATTTTTATGCCTGTGGGATTTTTAGCCCCTTGGATTAGCCCAGTTTTTCAAAAGCTGAAAAATACTTGTTTGTTGGTCTTTTGTGCCTCGCTTGCGATTGAAATCAGCCAACTGTTTACCTTGTATCGAGCAACTGATATCAATGATTTGCTCGCAAATACCTTTGGTGGCGTCTGTGGCTTTGCTTGTTATTGGTTATTGGCCAAGATTTTTACTACCAACAAGGAAAGTTCGCCTGCTAAACCACGCTATCTGCCAATCATGATTCTTATATTGGGCGGTCTGGTGACTTTCTTTTAAGATTTCAGAATTTCTAAGAAAAAGAATGAGCCAAACTTCATCATTCGCAATTCAGCGAACAGAAGTTTGACTCTTTTTTTGCAATCATTTTTGATAAAGAGCACCATTTTGACTTAAAAATTCTCTGTCAAAATCAACTCGTTATGCAAGGACAGTACATTGCATAGGCTCAACAAAAAGAAATCATAAGCCTGTTCAAATCCTTAAAAACTCGAACAAATTCGTTTGAACTTGTTTCTCTAACTTTTCTTGAGAAACTTCCCTAATTTTACTGATCTGATGGAAATGGTCTTCAAGTAGCATTAAGTATTCTTTTGTAGGAGCAGGAGTCCCTAATGCCCATTCGATCGCCCCTAATCCGTCTGTTTCGACTAATAGACGATTGAAAGGGACTCCTTTTGCTAGTTGTTGCACTGCCTGATTTATTTTTAAATCAACACCGATCGTAAAATAGCAACCTGCTTCGATATATTCCTTTTGTAATTCCAGAGAAGAGTACCAATGAACAAGATAGCGATTTGGATATTCTTTGATGAACGTCAATATCTCTCTTTCACATCCTTTGGTATGCAAAACAACTGGTTTATCCGTTAATGCGGCATACGCTAGTTGTTTTCGGAATAATTTGACTTGGTGCGCTAAAGGAATATTAGTCCAAACACGATCAAGCCCTATTTCACCAATGATGGCTGCTTGTTGAAGATAAGGATAGATTTCTTCAAAAGTATAGTCTTCTGTTTTCCAGGGATGGAGACCAAAACTTAGATATTGATGACGACCAACAGCTAATTGCTGATTCTTTTGCCATTCCTTGGGAGAATCACAATTGATGATCGTCAAGACATCATTTTCTTGTTGGAGTATTGCAAGTTCTTGGTTTCCTTCCAAATGGCAATGCGCATCACTAAGCAATCGAATCACCTCCCAATAATTGGTAGATTTCTTGTTTTAAAGCAGCTTGACCGATCAGCCATGCACGTGTTCTTTCCACCGATGTAATCTTGATAGTGGTCAGAACTTTCGCCGGTCGTGGCGACAAGACAAAAATCTGATCTGAAAGATAGATTGCTTCCTCGATATCATGGGTGACTAAAATAGTTGTCCGTTTCATTTCTTCTGGAAGAGAAAGTAACCAATCTTGCATCTGTGATCGCGTCATCGCATCCAACGAGCCAAATGGTTCATCTAATAAAAGATAGGGTGCCGGATTTAGCATTGTTCTCAGTAGCGCTGTCCGTTGCTGCATCCCACCTGAAAGTTGCGGTGGCAAAAAATGCTGATAGTCTTTTAATCCAAAAAGTGCTAAATCATCCAACACTTGTTTTTTATCGATTGTCTTATGGTTGATTTTTTGATATAACGTCACATTTTGGTAGACACTTAGCCATGGCAATAGCATATTTTCTTGTGGCATATAACTAAATAGTGTATTCAACTTACTTGTTTCTTGACCATCTATCAGAATTTTGCCAGAGGAAGGTTCCAGAATTCCTGTCAACACTTTCAATAAAGTTGATTTTCCGGCACCACTTGGAGCAATGATCGACGTAAATGTATTTTTGGGGATAGACAGATCAATCTCTTTTAAAATTTCAAGTTGGTTGATGGTTACGCTGAGGTGTTCAACTTCTATCGACATGCTTCCTTCTCCTATTCGATAAACTGATTCGTAAATAATTCTTTCGCAGATATTTTCTCTTTGATCAGACCATTTTCCTTCATAAAGTCAGTATAGTTATCCCATACTTTTGCATCCATCATTCCCCACTTAGCAGGATCATCCGTATAATTTTTCGATAAGAATTCTTGTGAAGCATCTAAAAAGGTTTGTTCGTAGTCACTTGCGTAATTGTGTAAGATTTTTGCGCCTTCTTTAGGATTTTCCATTGCTTCTTGATAGCCTTTTTTAGTAGCATCCATAAACGCTTGGACTGTATCAGGGTCCTCTTTGATCATCTGATCATTCGTGATGATCAGCGGAGTATAATAGTCTAACCGTTTATCCAATTCTCTTAAAGGCATATAATTCAAGTCGATCCCCAACTCTTTTGCTTTGATCATATCCCATCCTTCAAAGTACCATTGGATATCTGCTTCCTTCCCCAAGCTTTGAGGGCCTTCACCATTGCTGCCAATGATCGTCAATTTAGAAAAATCTGCTCCTTCTTTGTTCATCGTGGCTTTCAGTACAGCTTCTTCGCTTGGACTTTGCCACCCTGCATACGTTTTTCCTTCAAAGTCTTTGGGTGAGTTGATTCCACTATTTTTTAGCGAAACAAATCCTGATGTGTTATGTTTGATAATCGTGCCGATCGCCTTAACGGGAATATTTTGACCATCCACATGTGCATATGTCACATCCTCTTGATAACTGACACCAAACTGAGCTTTGTTTGCACCGACTAGACCGATGCTCGTTGAATCATCCCCTGGTTCGATGATCTTCACATCTAAGCCTGCATCTTTATAATACCCTTTTTCCTTTGCCAAATAGATACCGGTGTGATTTGTATTCGGCACATAATCAAGTACTACTGTAACTTTCTTTAATCCTTTTTCTTCCGGTGCTGCTTTTGATCCTGTACTACAAGCTGTTAAAGCAAATAATAAAGGAATGAGTAACCAAATTTTTTTCATTTTTTTCTCCTTTTATAAACAATATAAGAGCGTGGGACAAAAGTAAGAAACACTTTTGCCTCATTCTTTAAAAACGGATAAACGGTAGGAGCAGAAGCAACTCCTTCTTAAATAAACCGAAATCCACAAAAATTTGAAAAGCAATTTTCATTAATTTCTTCTTATTTCTCGGAGTTAAACACTTCTGTCCCAGCCTCTTTATGAACGATATAAGATATAGTAATATCCTTTTTTTAACAGTACAGTGAGTATATTTAACATTAGACTTAGGATGATCACACAAAAAATAGCTGCAAATACCTTATCAATTTGATAACTATTTTTTACACGAATCATATAATAACCTAAACCCGCTTGCGCACTTAGCCACTCTCCAACGATTGCTCCACTTACACAATAGGTCGCAGCTACTTTCAATCCTGAAAAGAAATCATTTGATCCTTGCGGAATCTTGATGATCCGATACAGCTGCCATTCATTCGCTCCCATTGTTTTAAAAAAGCTGATCTGCTCACTTGAAACTTTACTTAACCCATCGGCAAAAGCAACCACAATAGGAAAGTAGCTCATCAAAATAACTAAAATCACTTTAGGAAACAGCCCAAATCCGAACCATAACGCCAAAAGCGGTCCAAGGACCATGATCGGTAATGTTTGTGAGACGACTAAAAGTGGATACAAAGAATTTTTGAAAATTTGCCAGTGGTCCATAGCAATAGCTGTCACAAAAGAAAGTAAGGCCGCAATGGCCAAACCGATGACTGCTTCTTCTAACGTTACGAGAGAATGATAAACGAGCGTAGCCCCATCTGCGAACAGAGCTGAAAGAACATTCAGCGGACTTGGTAAAATAAATGCAGGCGTTTGAAAGATTTTTACGAATAGTTGCCAAAGGGCTAATAAGAAAATAATGCTTACAACTGGATAAATTTTTTTCTTCATTTCTCCCCTCCTTTTCACATGTTTCAAGGGCACATCAAAAACGCCTGAAATCGGGTGCAACATAGAAACCCCAACTTCAAGCGTTTACTACGTTTCTCCCTTCACCAGTGTTAACTGACAGGTTCGATGGGTCTAAGTTCACAACTTACTCTCATGTCGTCGACGACATCCCCAGAAACAATCTTTATTTTTGTTTAGTGTAACACAACTTATTTTTAGTAACAAGGTACTTTACTTCAGCAAATAGGAAAGATCACTAGCTAAAGTTGGATAGCCGAGAATCCATTGATCTAGCTCTGCTTTTTTTACTTTTTGATTGATCAATAGAGTTAGATCATTGATCAAATCATCTGCTTGTTCGCTGATAACAGCAGCACCAACTAAAAAATCATTCGCATCATAGATAAGTTGAGCCTTCGCTAGAGGTTCGTTTACTCGATGGTAGGTAAACCAATCTGTCATTGATACATCGATCACTTGGTCTTTTTCAGTTGCCTGTTTTTTTGTTCGTCCGACCTGTGCCACCTTCGGACTGCTGTAAACGATCGTTGGGATTACCGGATAGTGGATAGGTGCTGTTTTCCCCGTTAAATAATCAGCAACATAAGTCCCTTCAAACGTCGCAACAGGAGTTAGTTTGGGTTCATTTTTTGCGATAATATCCCCACATGCAAAGATATTCGGATTACTTGTCTGTAAATACTCATTGACGACGATTCCTTGCTTCACTGTGTGTACACCTGCCTGCTCAAGTTGCAGATGTTCAATATTCGGCCTTCTACCAGTAGCAACGAAAATTGCATCTGCCTGTAACTCTTTGTCTTTTGAAACAAGACGATACGTAGATGCTTCTTGAATGACACGCTGTGACTCAAAATCAAAAATGAAAATGATCCCTGCCTTTTGCATTTGCTCAACTAAACTGTTGACCAACTCTTCTTCAAATCCTTTTAAAGGTTGCTGATTATGATGAACGATCGTTACCTTGCTTCCAGCAGCATGAGCAATCATTGCTAATTCAAATGCAATATAACCTGCACCGATAAAAATAATCTCTTTTGGCAATTTTTCCAACGCTAAAAAGTCCGTACTAGTTTGCAGAAATTCTTTTCCTTCAATAGGTAAAATAGCTGGTCGCTGCCCAGTCGCAAGGACATAATGCTCAGCAGTGATGGTTTCTTCTCCCACTTTGATCGTTTGTAGATCGATAAACTGAGCAGTACCAGATAAATGATCGATTTTTGCAGCCGCTAGTTCTTCTTGGCGATTTTTAGAAACAGGATCTGTGAATGTTCGTTTGAATGCTTGCAATTCTGCCCAATCAACAGGAGGTACATCCGAGAAACCTTTACCAATGAGTTGTTCGATTCTTTTTCTTGCTTCAACACCATTTAATAGAATTTTTTTCGGGTCACACCCTCTATTTGGGCAAGTTCCCCCCCAAAGGTTTTCTTCCACGACAAGCACCTGTTTTTCTGCCGCTTTCAACCCATACGCAGCACTTAACCCAGCCACCCCTGAACCGATGACGACCGCATCATACTTTTTCATTGTCTTCTTCCTTTCTACTTAGAAAAGCAAACATATCTCCTCTCGTGATTTCACCAGAAATACGTTCATTTTCCTGAATATTTACAGATTCATGATCAACCAACAATGCAAAAACTTCATTCAATGGCGTATTAAATTGAACTACAGGACGATCTTTTTCGCTGATTCCTTTTGTGTAATTCTTGGCCAAGAGGATCTCTTTTACGGTTTGTTCTTTTTGAGAAAGAGAATCATCAAAAAAGCTTCGCACAAACTCGTTCTTCGGATTGGTCAGTAATTGTCCCGGTGTCTCGCATTGGATCAACTCTCCATCCTTCATTACCGCTATCCTTGTTCCTAGTTTGATTGCTTCATCCATATTATGCGTAACAAAAACGATCGTCGTTCCTAGATCCTGATGCAAAGACAATACCAGATCCTGTAAAGAGGCCCGCGACAAAGGATCTAGCGCACTAAATGGCTCATCCATCAAAAGCACCTCTGGATTTGCTGCTAATGCTCGAATAATCCCGATTCTCTGTTGTTCTCCTCCTGATAATTCCTGAGGCATCCTGTTTCTATAGCTAGTGGGGTCAAGTCCAACTTTTTCTAACAAACGATCTGCCGTCTGTTCCCTTTTTGTTTTTTCCCAACCTAGCATTTCTGGAATGACTTCAATGTTTTGTTTGACCGTCATATTCGGAAACAGCGCAATTTGCTGTAGTACGTACCCCATATTCCATCTCATTTTTTGCAGATCATAGTCTTTCAATGCTTTCCCTTTGAAAGAGACTTCACCTGAAGTAGGCCAAGAAAGACCATTTATCATCTTCAATGAAGTCGTTTTTCCACTACCAGAAGGGCCAACGAGCACAAAGATTTCCCCTTCTTCGATTGCTATATCTAATTCTTTAATTGCGTATTTGTCCCCATATTTTTTTTGAACTTTATGAAATTCAATCAGTTTTGTCATTTGTTTTCCTCCTTCAGTAGTCCCTCTTCTATCAAGAATGCATGAGCAACTTCTGCAGGTTGTTTTTTCTCCACGTTTACTTGGTAGTTCATGTCGATCATCTGTTCTTCAGTGATTTTGTTTGAAAGTTTCTCTAGTGCTTTAACGATACTCGGATGTGTGTCGGCAAATTCAGTGGTCATCAAAGGTGCCCCTTGGTAAGCTGGAAACAGGCCTAAGTCATCTTCTAAGGTGACTAACCCATATTGCTTCAATTCACTATCTGTCGAATAACCGTCTACGATGTTCACATCACCATTATTGATTGCTTGGTATCTGAGACTAGGTTCCATACTCTGTACACTTGGAAAATCCAATCCGTACGTTTCTTGAATGCCTTTATAACCGTCCGATCGATCAATAAATTCTAGCGTAAATCCTGCTTTGATCTGATTTTCTATTTTCTTCAAGTCAGAAATCGTTTTTAGTCCATTTTCCTGTGCAAAGCTGGCTTTAACTGCTAGTGCATAGGTATTCTGGTAAGCCATCGGTTGCAACAAACACATCTTGAATTGTTCATTCAATAAGGTGTTGGCTTGCTCATAGGTTTCTTCTTCATTTAATTTTTTATTTTTTAAACTGTCAGGAACCTTCACTAAACTTTCCAAAACAGTTCCTGTGAATTCAGGATAAATATCGATTTGTTGATTCTCCAAAGCACTGAACAAGAAACTTGTTTTACCAAAATTAGGTTTCAGTTCAACTTTAGTATCTGTTTCTTCCTCAATCAGTTCCTTATACATCTCGATCAATATATCTGGCTCCGCTCCAAGTTTACCAGCAATAGTGATCTTTTCTTCCTTGAATATCTCACTTTGAGCCAATGAAGCACCACCGATTCCTAACAGGATAACGATCAATGTAATCACTGTGTATCTAGGCTTTAAATGTTGCAGAAGTCGGATCAAACTACTAAAGACAATGGCTAGTAACGCTGAACTGATCGCGCCAATCAACGTCAAGACAGGTGTATTACGGTCGATCCCTAATAAAATGAATGTTCCTAAACCACCAGCCCCGATCAAAGCTGCTAATGTAGCCGTACCGATGATCAACACTAAAGCTGTTCGAATACCTGAAATAATGACAGGAAGCGCAATAGGAAGTTCTACTTTGATCAGCCGCCTCATTCTAGACATACCGAATGCGCGAGCTGCCTCTTCAATTGACGGATCAATCTCACTCAGACCAATATACGTACTTTGAAAAATCGGTAATAGCGCATAGATGACCAAAGCGATCAATGCTGGCAAAGTACCGATCCCGACAAATGGAATCAACAACCCCAATAACGCTAATGAAGGAATTGTTTGAAGAACACTTGTCGTTTGTAGTAGTACTTCAGCCATTTTTTTATGGTTGACTGACCAAATAGCAATTGGTATTGCGATCAAAATCGCAATCAACAACGCAATCAGTGATATGGATAAATGTTGAAAGGTAGCTGTCAGTAACTCACCTTTTCGCTCATTGAGCGTTTGTATAAAATTATTCATAAGACCTTCCTTTCTAGCTATAATTCAAGTATAAACAACGAACAACAATTCCCCAACTAAATTGACCTCGTACAAAAGCAGTACGGATAAATACTTTCTGCTTTCCTCAAACATTTCCATTTACGGGAAGAGAATCTGGTACAAAAAGTATACATTTATCCGTGCCTCTTCAAAATTTCTTCCGACTTCCTCGTATTCTTTCTTTGAAGATAGTTGTTTAGAAAAAAGCAAAAAAATACACACCTTATGTTCTAAGACATAAAGTGCGCGATTATCGAATATAAATCAAAACAGCCAGTAAATATTGGACCTCGTGGGGGAGATTTTTTTTACTGGCATGTTCAACGATTATTATACTGGAAAACCAGCTATTTTTACTAAAAATGTAACAATCAGTTGTTTTGAGATCATAAACGTTGTACTTTTCCCCTTATTTCCTAAATAAAATAAAAATATTTTGTTAAATGATCAACTGTTGATCCTTCTCTTTTATTCCATATAAAGGTAATTTTTCTTTATCTTTTTGATAAAAGATTTCTTTCTCACGATTTTTCATCAAAAAAACCAATAGTTCTTTCATCGGAAGTTGTTTTTGCCCTTGGGTAAATAAAAAATTGCATTGCCCAGTTTCAGTTATTTCGACACCAGTCAAAGGATAGGATCGACTGTTGACTGTTAATTCGATGCTTTCGTAAGGTTTTTTTTTAGGTGGATTTGATAAAACTGTCAACAAATCTGCAGCACGCATCTTTTTTCCCCTTTCTGACTATTTTTTTATTTTTCCTATTGAAGAATAAGTATCTATCAGTATAATAAAGAAGTTGCTGAAAATTTTCAAAAGGAAAGAGGTTAGACATGAAAAAAAACAATTTATTGATTGATCTAGTTGGCATTACTCTGGGAGCTGCACTTTACAGCTTAGCCGTGACAGGGATCAATATTCCATCAAAGTTAGCAGATGGCGGCGTTACTGGTATCGCACTTTTATTAAATAATTTATTTGGCTTTGCTCCATCTATCACTTCCTTGATGATCAATTTACCTTTATTACTTTTCTCATTGTTCATTTTTGGAAAGCAAGCATTTTTACGGACAATTGTTGGTACTTTTGCTTTGGTTTTCTTTTTGCGTACATGGGAAAGTCTTCATATACATTTTGCGGTGCAGAATCTTTTGGTGAATAGTCTGATGACTGGGCTCCTTTCTGGGATTGGTTGTGGGCTTGTTTTTCGCTTTGGTGGAAGTACTGGCGGAACAGACATCCTCTACCAAGCATTTGAAAAATATTTTCAGATAAAAATCGGAAAAAGTTTATTTTTGATCACTTTTAGTATCTTAGTCGTTTCCTTACTCTATTTGGACCTGCGGCATTTCTTCTATACATTGATCAGCTGCTCGATCCTCTCATACACTTTGAACAAAGTGAAGTATCTGGAGATACCACTTTCATTCAAAATTTTCAAGAGAACATCCCCTAAACCATTTGAAGGATTGGATTCTGCCGAACAATTTGACTGATTTTCAAAAAAAAAAAAAACGAGCAATACAAAAAACGTATTGTTCGTTTTTCTTTCCAATTTCTCAAACCTAACCGACTTTTGTCTCGACCTCTTTTTATTTTTTGAAATAACTATTTTCACCTAACGAATTCCCTTGGTCTTCGATCAATCCTTGTAAAGATCGTTCCAAAATACCGTGGCTACGCTCTTTTTTACTTTGTTCTGGCGTGCTCTTTTCTACCTTATGGAAAGGTTTGACAGAAGGTTCATCTACTTTTTTTCTTGATAAGGTACTTGTTCATTATCAAATAATAAATAAGAATCTTCCGTTTTTTTCATTGATTGGATCAATTCGCTATCTGGAATCGTCTGCTCTTTCGGTTCGGAAATAATCGACGCTGGGACATATTTTGGCACAAAATAAGAACGTTCTCTTCTAGTTCTATGCGTCTCCGTTGTCCTTTGCGTACGTCCTTCATTCGAAGATCTAGTCGTTGAAAATGACCGGTTTTGGGTCTTCGGTAACGTTTTTCCCACTTCGTTGTGTCCTGTGTAATCAGGCAGATGTTCTTTGTATTTTTCCAAATCTTCTTTGACGACAGTTGTTTTCTTGGAATGACCTACTTTGCGGCGTTTGCGTTGTTCTTTTTCACTATCCTCTGCAAAATGGAATTCTTGCATTGGTTCAAACATTGGTTGCTTTGTTATTTCTGTCAATAACTCATCATGTCCATCAAACAAGACACGTTTTTCTTTTTTCGGTAGCTTTACACCTGTTACATCATCGTAGGCGGGAAAACGAAAATGCTTTCGTCTAATTTCTTTCATTTAAACCATCCTTCTCATCAATGGAGCTTTTCTAAATAATAGCATAAATTTGTTGTTTTCAATAGTAACCTCTTCTAAAATCCACTACTTTCTCATTCAGCAAGTTGTTTCTCTTAATATCAACTCAGGGAAAAAACGACGATATCCTTGACTCTCACCTTTTTCAGTAATTTTTTTCAACAGCATTTCACCACATACTTCTCCCATTCGAACAATGTCTTGCTTCACTGTAGTCAATTTTGGGGAACTGATTTGATCAAGAAATACACCATCAAAGCCAATCACGCCGAAATCATCTGGTATTCGCCCTTTTTCTTTGGTGATCCCTCTGACGATACCTAGGGCTAATCGATCTGAACTACAAATGAAACAAGTTTTTTCTTGAAAATCCTGCCAATTTTCTGTCAAATAATTTTCAGCCATCGTTGAATGATTCGGAAACCGTAAAATCTTAGATGGAAGATCTTGATCCTTCATTATGGAAAGATAGCCGTTCTCTCTTGATAACTCAAAAGGCTCATCTTCATCGATACCAATATAAACGATCGTCTGATAACCGTTATCTAACGCATATTGTGTAGCTTTTGCCGTTCCATAATGGTTGTCACTATCTACATAGTCGTACCCAAAACGGTTTTCGCCAAACAATACCACAGGCTTTTCCAAACGATCGATCCAATCAAAATCTTTCTCTCTAACACCAGTAATGATATAGCCGTCACAGGAACCTACATCGAAGGCATCGTTTGTCACTAATTGTAAAGAGTAATGGGCTTTTCCGATACACTTTGCGATTCCCATCAGCAAATTCATATAGTAAGGTTCGGTGGTATCGATCTCTTCCAAGATAAATAATTTGATTATTTGGGAACGATTTGAAACAAGTGCTTTAGCAGCTATATTCGGGCGATAATCTAGTTCTGCCATTGCAGAAAACACCAACTCTTTCAGTTCGTCTGTTACTTGTTCAGGATGATTGATCACTCTGGAAACAGTCATTTTGGAAACATTGGCCTTTTTGGCAACATCGGCTAAAGTCGGCATAAAAAACTCCTCTCCATGATAAAAACGTTTTATTCATTAAGAATAGTATAGCAAATTTCCATCCGTAATTATGCAAAAAATCAAAAATACAGCAACTTAGATCAAACAAATAAATCGAAATCCATATCTAGACCAAGAAATGGCATTTCGATTTATTTGTGCTATTCTTTTATAGATAAAACTGTTGCATCCTCAATCTATTTTATCCATCATCTTACCTAGAAAATCAGCAGCTTCTTCCATCAAAGGTACCTTCACCATATGTCGTTCGGTTATAGAAGACCGAAAAACGATCTTCTCACCAAAAGCTGTATCTCGGTTTTCATCAACGAATTCTTTCGTATGGGCAAATGGGATCTTTTCATCTTTTTCACCATGCCAAAAATACAATGGGCGTCCAGCTAATTTTTCTGGATGTAAGGACAAATCGTATTTTTCGACCCAAGAAATCAAATCAAAGTAATCTGCGGGCAATTTATAATGGTATTCATTTGCTCTTTTTTGGATTTCTTTTCCATATTGAATCGGTGCTGGTGACCCCATCAAACAGATACCGCCAACCAAACGTGGATGTCGAGTCAACAAGGCACAAGTGGTCATCCCACCCATCGATACACCACCTACCGCTACCTTTTCGTGGAGTAATCCTCTTTTATCTAAATGTTCGATCAATGTACTAAATTCGAATAAATTCCCATAAATACTACTCCAAAAAGTATAGGATGGGACAGAAGACACTGGCTGCTTTCGTTCACCGTGGTTCATCGCATCTGGTAATAAAACACGAATGCCCTTCTTGGCAAATTTTCTTCCTTGTGTCAGTACAAGTTCTTTACTGGTTTGCCAACCATGATAATAGATGACTATCGGAATCTTTTCATCTCTTAACTCTTCCAATACGACCTCTAGAAGTGGAATATTTTTTACTTTTCGTTTCAATATGAGTGGACTCAAGTGTTTACTCCCCTATCTTCATAAGTGTCACATACCGAAATAATAGCCAGATATTAACTACAATTTGGAATAAACTGATTATACCAAATAAAATTAAAAATAAATTAAAAGATTTAGAAAATAAAAGAAGTGCACAAATTCCTGTCACACCTAATCCTAAAGAAAGAAGAGGATAAATCGAGAAATTCAAGAAACTTGCAATACTTCCGAAAATATTTCCGATAAATATGGTTGCAAACAAAAAAATGCTTAAAATCAATCCATCAGTCAACGATATTTGGAATAGTAGATCGTTTGTTTCGATCGGTTTTTGTATGGAATATACACCGAGATATACACAAGCGACAATACTAGCTATATGAGTTATACTGATTATTCGATTGATTGTTTTCATTTCTATCACCATCTTCCTGTACCTGTATTATATTTTTCTATAATTGAATTATAATCATTTTATCATTTTTTGTGCATTTTAAAACTCATTTTTTAATTTTTTCTATAATTTTTAGGATAATATGGACTTTAGAACGAACTGAAGGGAGATTATTATGGTCGATACACGTATGTTACTGATGATTTTTTTTATTAATTTTGCTTATATCACACTTAATACGCTACGCTTTATGTTAACAATGAAGGGGTACCGTCTGATTGCCCCATTAGTCAGCATGGTCGAGATCACGATTTATATTCTCGGGTTATCTCTTGTGTTAGACCGTCTAGACAATCCTTTGAATCTATTTGTCTATGCCCTAGGCTATGCTGTTGGGATCAGCGTTGGCATCTTGATCGAAGACAAGTTAGCACTAGGTTATATCATGGTCACTACGATCTTGCCAACTAGCAGTACAGTAGAACAACATCTACCGCTCATCTTACGACAACACGGGTATGGCGTTACTCAAAGTTCCGCTATGGGTCTTGAAGGAGAACGTGTTGTACTAGAAATTCTTTCTCCTAGAAAAAATGAAAGAGAACTTTATCATTTGATAAAAGAAATCGAAGCACGAGCATTTATCATCTCTTATGAACCAAAATACATTTCTGGTGGATTTTGGACGAAAAAAGTACGTAAACGTCAATCGCATTGAGCGTTTCTTTTAACGATCAAAAGAAATAAAATGAAATTAGTCTGTTCCTATTAGTCGTTTCTTTTCATTTTGATTAAAACCTATCGACATATACTCATCATTTTGTTATTATATTCATATCAATCTATTTTCAGGAGAACCTATGAATATAAAAAAAAGAACCACCAGATTTTTACTGACAGGCTCTACTTTTGTTTTATTAACTACTATCCTATTTTTAAGCTACGCTTGTTTGAAAACATCTAGTATTCCCTGCAATGCGTTCGGTTGGTTATTATCGGACCACTCTGAACTTGCTCAGATAGAAGAATTCCCTTATCTATTGATTCTTTCATCGCTGTGCGGTTTCTTGTTTTCTGTTTACTTTCAAGCTTATGTATTTTACCAATTGCCAGGGACGATGAATGAGGCTGCCGGAGTTTTCACTGCATTGAAAGTTCTTTCTTTGATCAGTGTTTTCTTTTATTCGTTTAATCAGTCCTCATTATCCGTTTTTATAATCAATGGATTAGTCGTCATCTTATCTATTTTCACCTATTTTATTTTCTCATTGATTTTTAAAAAGTTAAAGTTACCGCGTTATATCCAGTTCGTCTCACTTTTTTGTTTTGGTTATAGCATGTTTTCTTTCTTTATTCTAGCGTTAGCACCAACCTTTGACCCAGAAAATATTCAAATCACCAGCAACTTTATAGATTTGTTATTCATGTTGAGTCTTGGGTGGATGATGTGGAAAGTAAAAAAAGAGGCAGAAACAGAAGTCATCAACTCCGATAAGTAAGAAGGAGTTGCTTCTGCTCCCGCCTTTTTTATTTATAGTGTCTGGGACAAATCTAAAAATTAGTTTTGCTACAGACTCTCGAATAAACGGTGTCCAAAAGTCAGTTTTTTCGGAAATTTCGAAAAAAACGAGCGTGGGACAAAAGTAAGAAACACTTTTGTCTCGACCTCTTTTATCGTTTTTCTAAAATATAAGAGTAGTCAGTCAAAGATAATTTTGCAATCAAAGATTCATATACTTTTCTTTTTATATATGCCCGTTCTGCTGGAACGATCTTGGTGTCCAAAACAGGGCAAACGATTTTTTCTTCACTTGGATGAAAGATTGGTAATCGTATTTCTTCGATTTCATTTGTTTCTATAGTAGCCGATAAAACAAGTGCATCAAAAAAGATGCTTGGACGGCGTTTTTTGTATTTCTGTTTTTGGATATGTTCTAAGATGACCTCGATCTGGTCGAAGAAATAGGATTCGTTCACATCACCGATGGTATGTGCTAAGTCCGTAAAATTCTTTGGCATTGGTAGTTGTTCTTTCTGAATGTAGAAATAATTTGCCAAGGTGACTGGTAAGTCCTTCTCATGGTTCACTGAAATAAACTGATACTCTTCATTTCCAGCACTTACTTTGTTGACAAGAAGAATATCCGCAGTTGTTCCATAAAAATAATCTTCTTCACCTTCAAAACAATAACGCCAAACCTCTTCTCCCATAGCTAATTGCTGTTCTTCTTGTGATAATTCCCGCAGTTGTGGCAGAAGTTCATTTGTGATGTTTTGACTTTCAGTAAGGTCTTTTTCATTGTTGAAGATCGGAAAATTCAACATATATCGTCTATTTTCACGGAGCACCAATTTTTCTTCAATCAATTGATCTAAAAAATGTTCGAATTTTTTCTGAGGAAATTTTGTTTTTAGTTCTCTTAAAATAATTTCGTGCTGTTGATTTTCATACATATATGCCACAAATTCTGAAAAAATAGGTTGCTCGATTATTTTTCCTAGCTTTTTTTTCTTGCTATTTGAATAGAAATAATTCATTTAGTTCCCTTCTTCGTTGTTTTCTCATTGAATAAAAAAGGCAGGAGAATCGTCGCGTTGACTTTCATCCCACCTTTTCACTCATTGGCCACTATTTGATCATTTTTTAGTTAAATGCCGCTGTCAATTGAGGGACAACTTGTTTCTTACGAGAAACAACGCCTTTCAATAGTGCCCGATTATTTGTTAATTTTGTTTGGAAAGCTTCTTCGACTTTATCGATTGCATTTCCTGCTACCAATAATTCAGAATCGCTATCTAAAATATTTGTAACAACTAGTACAAACAAATCATATCCATTCTTAGCCATCTCATCAGTCATCGCTTCTTCAAGCTCCGTTTGGCGATCCATGACTTCGTTTAGATCAACGGTATTGATTTGAGCGATCCGTACATTTGCTTCACCCATTGGGAAGCTTTTTGCATCTAAGTCTAGAAGGACTGCTGCTGTTTTATCGCTTAAGTTCGTACCAGCTTTTAGCATATCTAATCCATAAGCTTCTAACTCAACTTCGGCTAGTTCAGCAAGTTCTTTCGCTGCTGCTACATCTTCTGGTGTACAAGTTGGTGATTTGAACAACAGTGTATCTGAAATGATTGCAGACAACATGATCCCAGCGATCTCTTTCGGAATAGCCACTTGATTTTCTTTGTACATCTTCAATACGATCGTACTTGTACATCCAACTGGTTCTGCACGATAGTAAAGTGGGTTTGCTGTTTCAAAATTAGCGATACGATGATGATCGACAACTGACAAGATCTCAACATCGGCAATATCAGAAATACTTTGTTGGAATTCGTTATGATCGACAAGCATCACTTGTGTAGCTTCGCCTTTTGCAGAAGCTACGACACGAGGGGCAGCAAGTTTGAAATAGTCTAATGCATATTGTGTTTCTTCACTAGGTTCTCCTAAAGCCACAGCTTCAGTGTCCTTACCTAATTGATTTTGCAAATGTGCGAAAGCAATCGCTGCTCCAATTGCATCTGTATCCGGATTTTGGTGTCCAAAAACTAAAATTTTTGACATTTTTTTCGCTCCTTTGTGATTTCTCCTATTTAATAATAGCAAAAAACGGAAAAGAAGCAATACTTATCTTCCTTTCCGTCCCACGTTATTTTGTAAGATATCCTTTGTATTCTTCGGTATGAAGCAAGCGTTTGGCATTTTCAACACGCTCTTTTGTTGGTGGTTCGATACCTTCTAAAGGATATTTCAAGCCAAGTGTTTCCCATTTATATTTTCCCATCGTGTGATAAGGAAGGATCTCTACTTTTGCTACGTTCGTCAATGTTTTGATAAATGCATCTAAGCGGATCAAATATTCATCATAGTCGCTTCGCTCTGGGACCAACACGTGTCTGATCCAGACTGATTTACCGGTTTCAGAGAGATATTGAGCCATGTCCAGAATATTTTCATTGCCCCAATGCGTTAATTTTTTGTGTTCTTCATTATCGATATGTTTGATATCAAACAGTAATAAATCAGTATATTTCATCAACTCTTGGAAACGAGAAAAGAAAGGTTCATCACGTGTAAAAGGTTTACCACATGTATCTAGCGTGGTGTGTATGCCGCGTTCTTTTGCTTTCTGAAATAGTTCGATCAAGAAATCGATCTGTAACAACGGCTCTCCTCCACTAACGGTGATACCGCCTTCTGAGCCCCAATAAGAACGATAACGTTCAGCTTGATCTAAAATCTCATCTGCCGTATATTCTTTTCCTCCACCGATATTCCACGTATCAGGATTGTGGCAAAACTCGCAACGCATGCGACAGCCTTGCATAAAAACGACAAATCTAACTCCAGGGCCATCTACTGAACCAAACGTTTCAATCGAATGGACATAGCCAATTGTTTTTTCTACCATAGGGATCACTTCTTTTCTTTGATTTCATTTTATAAAAATATTCTTCTGAGCAAAGCTAAAAGATGAGGGCAAGGACAATGAGTCGTCCTGCCCTCAAGTTGATTACATTCTATCGTGTGATGTTCTCATCAAGACGTCTAGTTGTTGTTCTCTTGTCAAATCACGGAACTTAACAGCATAGCCAGATACACGAATTGTTAAGTTAGGGTATTTCATTGGATTTTCCATCGCATCGCGCAATAGATCATTACTGAATACATTCACGTTCAAATGGTAAGCTCCTTTAGAGAAGTAACCATCTAATACATTACGTAGATTACTAATTCTTGTATCTTCATCTTTACCAAGTCCAGTTGGGTTGATCGTTTGTGTATTTGAGATACCATCACGAGCATATGCATAATTGATTTTAGCTGTTGAGTTCAAGCTTGCTAATAATCCATTTTGTTCTGCATTATAACTTGGGTTTGCTCCTGGTGCAAGAGGTTTTCCAGCTTCACGCCCATCCGGAGTATTCCCTGTATTTTTACCATACACTACATTTGAAGTAATAGTTAACAATGATGTTGTTGGTGTAGAGTTGCGGTAAGTTTTATGACGTTTGATCTGTGTCATGAAGTATTCTAAGATCCATTCTGCTAATTTATCTGCGTTATCATCGTCATTACCATATTTAGGGAAGTCACCTTCTACTTCAAAGTCTACAGCGATTCCTTTTTCATTACGGATTGGTTTTACTTTTGCATATTTGATTGCAGCCAAGCTGTCAGCAGCATGTGAGATACCAGCGATACCTGTTGCAAACGTACGTTTCAAATCTGAATCCATCAATGCAAGTTGTGCTGCTTCATAAGAATATTTATCATGCATGTAATGGATGATGTTCAATGTATTGACATATAATTCAGCCAACCAATCCATCACGTTCATGAAGTTATGTTTTACTTCTTCAAAGTCTAATGTTTCAGAAGAAATCGGACGATATTCTGGTCCAACTTGTGCGCCTGTGACTTCATCTACACCACCATTGATAGCATATAATAAAGCTTTAGCTAAGTTTGCACGGGCACCGAAGAACTGCATGTCTTTACCGACAACTGTTGCAGATACACAACATGCGATCGCACAGTCATCTGAACCCCATTGTTCACGCAATAGATTATCATTTTCAAATTGGATCGAAGAACTTTCGATAGCGATCTTGCTTGCATAAGTTCTAAACCCTTCTGGAAGATGTTCTGAATACAAAACAGTTAAGTTTGGTTCTGGAGAAGGTCCCATGTTTGTCAATGTATGCAATAGGCGGAAATCATTCTTCGTTACTAATGAACGGCCATCTAAGCCCATACCTGCAATGGAAAGTGTTGCCCAGATTGGGAAACCTGAGAATAATTGGTTATATTCTGGCGTACGAGCAAATTTTACCATACGAAGTTTCATCACTAAATGGTCGATCAATTCTTGTGCTTCTTGTTCAGTGATCACACCGTTGTCTAAGTCACGTTGGATGTAGATATCTAAGAAAGCAGAAACACGACCGATAGACATCGCAGCACCATTTTGTGATTTGATTGCAGCTAGATAACCAAAGTACAACCATTGTACAGCTTCTTTTGCATTTGCTGCTGGTTTTGAAATATCATAGCCATATTTAGCAGCCATTTCTTTCATTTGAGCTAATGCACGATATTGTTCTGTGATTTCTTCACGAAGACGGATCACGTCTTCACTCATTGTATGGTAACCAGTCATATCATGATCTTTTTTCTTTTGTTCCATCAAATAGTCGATTCCATATAAAGCGACACGACGGTAGTCACCAATGATACGTCCGCGGCCGTAAGCATCTGGTAAACCAGTGATGATCTTGTTTTTACGTGCAGCACGCATTTCAGCAGTGTATGCATCGAAAACACCTTGGTTATGTGTTTTTCTCCAATCAGTAAAGATGTGTGTCAATTCATCATTTGGTGTATAGCCATTACTTTTTAGTGCATTGTTTGCCATGTTGATTCCACCAAAAGGCATGAATGCTTGTTTTAATGGTTTGTCAGTTTGTAACCCAACAACTTTTTCTAAGTCTTTATCCAAGTAGCCAGCGTCATGTGAAGTGATCGTTGATACGATTTCTGTATCCATATCGTAAACACCATTACGTTCGAATTGGATATCATTTAATTTTTGTAGTTCTGCCCATAATTTTTCTGTTGCTTCTGTTGGTTTTTCTAAGAAGCTGTCATCCCCACGGTATTCCGTGTAGTTATTTTGAATAAAATCGCGTGTATCCACGCCTTCTTTCCATTTCGTTCCTTTAAATCCATTCCATTGCTCCATTGTATGGACCTCCTATTTTCTGTTTAATGTAACAGTTTTTACGTGATTAGTATAACACAGAAGCAGACCTTTGCAAGGGTTTTCTTGTTTTTTATTTAACAAAATAAAAGCTTTTTAGTATAGACATTTAAATAACATTGATTTACCAGCGTTTAGCCATTGTGAACACTTTCATATTTTTGAACGATATCTATTAATATTTTATTAACAAACATGAAATAAGAGGGTTACCTGTACTAGTACAGGTAACCCTCTTATCAAAAAATACCATAACAGTTTACTCGTCAATCGAAATCTCTGGTGAATCAATTACTTTGATGACTTCGCCACCGCTTTTTTCATCCATTGCAAATGAACCATTTGATGTTCTGTCGCCAATCGGATAGTCCGTTGGATCGATGACTAGCTCTTGTCCTTTTTGGTTGATCACTGTCATCTCTTTCGATTTGCCTTCCGACATGTAAATGATACGATGCGGATTTTTCTTTAATTCACGCAAGACTGTGACACCACGCTTCGCACGCGAGGTCTGACTGATTTCTTGTGCTAACATTCGTTTCACGGATCCACGCTGAGTAACGATCACGATCGGTGTATCTCCTTCAGCAATCACTAAGAGTCCATTGACCACAGTGTCTTCTTCTTTAAGATTGATTGATTTGACACCAGCTGCCTTGGTACCCACTACCGGTACTTCTTGGAGCGGGTATCGTAGTCCCATGCCCCGATTTGTGACTAAAAAGACATCTAAGGCGGTCTGACCGTCTTCAAGGTAAATGGCGACTAATTCATCGTCTTCACTCTTCAGCTTCATCCCGCTAAGCGGACGGCTCTTGTACGTACGCCATGGTTCGAATTCTGTCATTCTCGTTTGTTTGATCCATCCTTGTTTACTGATGAACACAAATGTTTTCTCCGGATCGATTTTTTTGTAAGGGAAGACTGCCAAAATCGACTCATCTACAGAAAGATTTAAAATCGTTTGCGAGATATGTTCCCCCGCATCTTTCCATTTCAAATCAGGCAACTCATGGACCGGACGATAAATGACGTTGGCTTTGTTCGTGACGAGGAGAAGATGATCCAATGTATTCAGTTCTCCGGAATATAGTAAGTAATCGCCCTCTCTCATCCCGATTTCTTCAGGTTTAGAGGCGCTATATGAACGTAGACTAGTTCGTTTCACATAACCTTCTTTGGTCACACTGACAACAACGTCTTCTTGTGCCACCAATACTTTGGTATCGATTTTGATTTCTTCGATTTCATCTTCGATCTTCGTCATACGAGCATTCGCGTACTTTTTCTTGACTTCGCGAAGTTCCTTTTTCATCACAGAGAATAATTCTTTGTCATCAGACAATATCTTATTCAATTCAGTGATTTGAGCGATCAGGCTTTCTGACTCTGCACGTAACTCCGTGATATCTGTATTCGTTAAACGATACAATTGCAGTGTTACGATTGCTTCTGCCTGTTCCTCAGTAAATTGGAAAACGTCCACTAAATTTTTCTTTGCATCTTTTTTATCTTTACTTTCA
Source organism: Enterococcus sp. VV15 (assembly GCF_005236045.1). Taxonomy (NCBI): domain Bacteria; kingdom Bacillati; phylum Bacillota; class Bacilli; order Lactobacillales; family Enterococcaceae; genus Enterococcus; species Enterococcus sp. VV15. The sequence continues at coordinate 20,873 of NZ_QPTY01000022.1, read as the reverse complement.
CGGATCGTCGCAATCACTTCATCAAGGATCGATAAAGCTTTCATCAATCCTTCAACGATGTGCTGACGTTTTTGTGCCTTTTTCAAATCAAATTGACTACGCTTCGTGATCACCTGTTTTCGATGGTCGATATAACTACTCAAGATATCTTCCAAGCCGACTTGATGAGGTGTCATATGATCAATAGCGACCATATTGAAATTGTAGTTGATTTGCAGTTCTGTATTTTTGAATAAATAATTTAAGATTCCAGGTGCATTTGCATCTTTTTTTAGTTCCACGACGATTTGTAACCCTGTTCGGTCACTTTCATCCCGTACCTCAGCGATTCCATCGATTTTTTTATTCAAACGGATCTCATCCATTTTCTTGACAAGTGTTGCTTTATTTACTTCATATGGGATCTCAGAGATTACGATTTGTTGTTTGTTCCCTTTGATGGCCTCGATTTTTGTCTTTGAACGAAGTATGACCTTGCCCCGTCCAGTTTCGTAGGCTTTTTTGATTTCATCTTTTCCTTGTAAGATTCCGCCAGTCGGGAAATCTGGTCCTGGGATAAATTCCATCAACTTGTCTAAACTGGCTTTTGGATGGTCGATCATATAAATCGTTCCATCGATCACTTCCGCTAAATTATGCGTGGGGATCTCTGTCGCATACCCTGCTGAAATCCCTGTCGATCCATTGACCAGCAGATTAGGGTATCTGGCAGGTAAGACAGTGGGTTCTTTTTCTGTATCATCAAAATTCCAGACAAGATCCACTGTGTTTTTTTCGATGTCTGCCAACATTTCACCACTCAACTGTGATAATCGGGCTTCTGTATAACGCATGGCAGCTGGTGGATCACCGTCCATACTCCCATTGTTTCCATGTATCTCGATCAAGACTTCTCTTAGTTTCCAGTCTTGACTCATACGAACCATTGCTTCATAGATACTGCTATCTCCATGAGGGTGATAGTTTCCCATGATGTTCCCAACAGATTTAGCAGATTTTCTAAAGCCTTTATCAAAAGTATTCCCATCTTTATTCATGGCAAATAAAATCCGTCTTTGAACGGGTTTCAAGCCATCGCGAATATCAGGCAATGCTCTTTCTTGGATAATATATTTTGAGTAACGTCCAAAGCGGTCACCCATAACTTCTTCTAGCGTTAGCTCTTGTACTTCTTGACGATTTTCCATCAGGTGACCTCCTATTCTACAACAATTTGATCTGTTTGTTTCTCTTCATCCAGTAATTCGTTTGAAACAGATGGTGTGATCTCGACTTCTTCTTTTTTATCAAGGATGCTTCCATCTTCTTCCAAAGTAAACTGGACATGGGTTTCGATCCATTTACGACGTGGCTCGACTTTATCTCCCATCAATGTGGTAACACGACGCTCTGCTTGGGCTGCATCATCGATCCGAACGCGGATCAACGTACGTGATGTTGGGTCCATCGTTGTTTCCCATAATTGTTCCGCATTCATTTCTCCAAGCCCTTTGTAACGTTGAAGCATATAGCCTTTACCGATCTTCTTGATCGTTGCTGCAAGCTCATCGTCCGTCCAAGCATATTCGATTACTTGTTTTTTCCCTTGTCCTTTAGATACTTTGTATAATGGCGGTAAAGCAATGTAGACTTTCCCGGCTTCGATCAAAGGTTTCATGTAGCGATAGAAGAAAGTTAACAACAATACTTGGATATGTGCACCATCCGTATCTGCATCGGTCATGATGATGATCTTGTCATAATTGCAATCTTCAATCGAAAATTCTGGACCGACACCCGCACCGATCGTATAGATCATGGTATTGATTTCTTCATTTTTTAAAATATCTTGCATCTTCGCTTTTTCGGTATTGATAACTTTTCCTCGAAGCGGCAAAATAGCTTGGAACTTGCGATCTCGTCCTTGTTTCGCTGAACCACCGGCTGAATCCCCTTCGACTAAATACAATTCATTCTTTTTAGGATTACGTGATTGTGCAGGCGTCAATTTCCCTGATAAGAGAGATTCTCCTTTTTTACGCTTCTTGCCATTGCGGCTTTCTTCTCGTGCTTTTCGTGCTGCTTCTCGCGCTTCTCTGGCTTTTACGGCCTTTCGAACAAGCATTTGACTCATTTCACTATTTTCTTGTAAATAAAAGCCCATTTGTTCGCCAATGACGTTATCTACGACGGTCCGTGCTACTGGTGTCCCTAGTTTTTCTTTTGTTTGTCCTTCAAATTGAAGCAGATTTTCTGGCACGCGAATTGAAAGGACAGCGGCGAGACCTTCTCTAAAATCACTACCTTCAAGGTTCTTGTCTCTCTCCTTCAGCAAGCCCACTTTTCTAGCATATTCATTGTATGCTTTTGTCATAGCAGTTTTCATTCCTGCTTCGTGGGTACCACCATCTTTTGTTCGAACATTGTTAACAAAAGACAAGACATTTTCAGAATAGCCATCATTATATTGATAAGCTACTTCCACTTCGATTCCGTCTTTTTCACCAGAGAAATAAACAACTGGTGTCAATGTATCTTTTTCTTCATTCAAATAATCGACAAATTCTTTGATTCCTTCTTCATAATGAAAGACTTCATTAACTGGCTCTTCTCCACGTAGATCAGAGAGAGTGATCCGTACGCCGCGTAATAGGAAAGCTGATTCTCTCAAACGTTCTGATAATATTTCATAAGAAAATTTTGTGGTAGAAAAAATCGAATCATCTGGCAAGAAATGGACGGTCGTGCCATTTGCTTTTTTAGTTTTGCCGATTTTTTTCAGTGTGCCGTTTGGTTTTCCGCCATTACTGAATTTTTGTTGATATTCAATGCCATCACGTACGATCGTGACAACTAGCCATTTTGACAATGCGTTTACAACGCTGGCACCTACACCATGGAGTCCTCCAGAGGTTTTATATCCTCCTTGGCCGAACTTCCCGCCGGCATGCAATACCGTAAAAATCACTTCGACTGTTGGGATACCTGACGCATGCATTCCTACTGGCATTCCACGTCCGCTATCTACGACGGTGATACTATTGTCTTCATGTATCGTTACGTCAATTTCATTTCCATATCCTGATAACGCTTCATCTACAGCATTATCGACAATTTCATAGACTAAATGATGTAAGCCTCGGCTGTCAGTCGATCCAATATACATCCCTGGTCTTTTTCTGACTGCCTCTAATCCTTCAAGAACCTGGATTGACGCATCATTATATTCGTTCTTTACTTTTTTTGCCAAGGCAAACGCTCCTTCAATAATACTTTGCGGTAAAACCGCACCACGATAATCATACTAGAAAAGCTCCTGAAAAAAAAGAGGGTAGAAGCGAATTAAAAACTATTTAATAGCTCGTTCCCTATCAGCGGATACTTTTTTTGAGCCATTTCTCTTTTGGCATTTCTCTGTCTTTGAGTTTTTCTAACGATTGTTCTGTTCTTGCATTTTGCTCCACTCGATCTTGATACAACGGTCCATCACGACATCTTCATGATTTGCTTTTTGGAGTATGTTCGCTGCTTCGTCATTTTGGATCCCTAACTGCGCCCAAAAAACTTTTGCATTCGTCTGTAAAAACTCTTCGGCGATTTCTGGTAAAAATTCACTGCGACGAAAAATATCGACAATATCAATAGGTTCATCTATATCTGAAAGACGCGCAAATACTTTTTCTCCTAAGACTTCCTGTCCTGCTAAAATAGGATTGACTGGTAAAATTCGATATCCCTTGTCTTGGAGCAACTGAGCAATTTTGTAGCTCGTACGCTCTTCTTTATTACTTAATCCTATGACCGCGATCGTTTTCGCTTCTTTTAAATAATCAAAAATTCTTTCTTGCGTTGGATTTTCAAATGCCATCTCTTTTATGCTTCCTTTCGTCTGATCTTTCAAGTTTTTCCGATTGTTCCTGCTTACTATTCATGCTAAAATAAACCTTAGTTTTCAACTTGAAAGAGGGTTAAAAATGAAATTGATCTTATTATTTATTGTAGCATACCTTTTAGGTTCGATTCCTTCGGGCGTTTGGGTAGGCAAATTGTTTTTTAAAAAAGATATTCGCCAACACGGCAGCGGTAATACTGGCACGACGAATACATTCAGAGTACTAGGTAAAACCGCAGGAACCATTGTTTTGTTCATGGATATCCTGAAAGGAACATTGGCAACTTGTCTGCCGTTTATTTTCCACGTTACGAGCATTAATCCGCTTTGGTTTGGTGTTTGTGCGATTTTAGGGCACACATTCCCGATATTTGCAGGATTCAAGGGTGGAAAAGCTGTAGCTACAAGTGCCGGCATGCTTTTGGGATTCAATCCACTCTTTTTCGTTTATTCGTGTATTATTTTCATCGTTAGTCTTTTTTGTACAAGCATGGTTAGTTTGAGCAGTATGATCAGTGCAGTGTTGATCACATTATCTACGATCTTCTTGCCTTATATTGTCCCTAGCATTTTACCTGAGCCTAACTGGTTGCTTACGATCATTGCCTTCTTAGTATCAGCTTTTATCTTTTATCGTCACAAAGACAATATCAAACGTATCAAAGATAAAACTGAAAGTAGAGTTCCTTTTGGCTTGAATAGCAGCAAAAAAAATAATTGAAAAGCAGAGAGCAAATGAGACAAAAAGAGGCTGGGACAAATCTAAAAATCAGGTTTGCTACAGACTCTCGAATAAACGAACGTCCAAAAATCAGGTTTTTTCGGAAATTTCAAAAAAACGAGCAATACAAAAAACGTATTGTTCGTTTTTTTCTCCAATTTCTCAAACCTAAACGACTTTTGTCTCGACTTCTTTTTTCATTGTTTTTTAAAATATTTATTGAAATTCTGTTCTATTTTACTGTAATCGAATATTTTGTTTTAAAGATTTCATGGGCCCCTAATTGATTGATTCCGGCTTTTTCCATCAGCTTCCCTGTGCTGTCCACTGTATCCGCGATCCCACACCAAGGTTCGATACATACAAACGGTGCTTCTTTGGGATAAGGAGACCAAATACCAACGTAAGGTATATCTTTATAGCTCAAAGTCACACTATGACTCGATTTTTCGCTTCTGATAGCATAAGCATTCAACCCTTTTGTCTCAAAGACCAACGCATCCTGATCGAATAATTCACGCATCAATGCAAGATTCGTATTTGTCTGGCCCAATGTTTTTTGATCCATATCGATATACGGACCATTCAGAGGTAAACGCAATCTAGATTTTCTTGGTGAGAATGCAAGATAAAAATCTTCAAAAGTCAATCCTTCTTCAAGTGGAACGTTAAAGGCAGGGTGCCCGCCAATCGAAAAGAACATTTCTTCTTCTCCAACATTCGCTACTTGGTAATGAACAGTGATCCCATCCCCACCTAGTTCATAAGAAATGACGAGTTCAAAATCAAATGGATAATTTTTCTTTGTTTCAGGAGTACTTTTTAGCATAAAACTAGCTAATTCCTCGCCTTGCTCAATGACCTCAAAGTCCATATCCCTAGCAAAGCCATGTTGCCCCATCGAATAAGTTTTCCCTTGATAAGTATATTGGTCATCTTTAAGGCGACCGACAAATGGAAATAATACTGGCGCATGGCGTCCCCAGTATTCAGGATCACCTTGCCAAATGTATTCCAAATATGATTCTTTTGATTTTAAACTAATCAATTCTGCGCCATGTTCAGCGATTTCAGCAATCAATTGATCATTTTGAATGATAACAGTCATAGTAATTCCTCCATCATTAAATCCTAAAACCTGAGACGATAGCTGTGTCTCAGGTCTATAGGTTTTTCCTCTATTTGAATAAATGTTGAACTGCTTTTTTAGATTGAATCAGTTAATAGCTGTGCTTAGTCAATTCTTCTTTAAAGCGAGAATTCAAAACTTTTAGATACGTGCCCTTCATCCCCAGAGAACGAGATTCAATGATACCGGCTGACTCTAATTTGCGTAATGCATTTACGATCACTGAACGAGTGATGCCGATCTTGTCAGCAATATTTGAAGCCGTCAAACGGCCTTCATCTCCCTCTAATGCATCAAAAATCGCCTGAACCGCTTTTAACTCACTGTATGATAACGTATTGATCGCCATCTGGACCGCAGTCGCACTGCGAACGTCGGCTTCGATACTTCGAGATTTTTGATACAAGATCTGCATCCCAACTACTGTTGCGCCGTATTCAGCCAATACTAGATCATCATCATTGAAAGCTTGTTCCATTTTTGCAAGAATGATCGTTCCTAAACGTTCCCCTGCACCAAAGATCGGTACAACAGTAGTTAAACCAAAGGGATATTTTTCTCTGGTTTCAAAAGGAAAAGCAGTGATTTCACTGGTGATAGGAATATTCGCTTCTGTTTTATTTAGTTGACCAACAGTGTCTGTATAAGAATCGGGAAATTGTTTTTCAACAAACATGCTTTTTACACGATCGTTGTTTACATCGTGACGTTCATTATAACCTAAAAGTACACCATCACTACCGATGATATATACATTACTATCTAAAATAGCACCTAGAGTAACAGCCATCTTATCGTAAGGTAAATCTGCTTGCATATCAAAAGTATTTTTTTGTTGCAAGAGTTTATTTATCTTGCGGGTCTTTGTCAATAAATCCGTCATTTTCTTCCTCCGATTTTATAAAATATAGCGGCTTAAGTCTTCGTTTGCCACGATTGAACCCAACTTTTCATCCACATATGCTTCTGTGATGGTTATTTCCCCCATCTGCATATCAGGTGCCTCAAATAGTAGATCTTCCAATAGTTTTTCAAGAATCGTGTGCAAGCGACGAGCACCGATGTTATCTGTGTCGCGGTTCACGTCATAAGCGATTTGTGCAATTTTCTCAATTGCTTCTTTTGTAAACGTTACCGAGACATTTTCTGTACCGATCAAAGCCACATATTGCTTGATCAACGCATTGTTTGGTTCAGTCAGAATCTTGATGAAGTCTTCTGCCGTCAGATCATCCAATTCAACGCGGATTGGGAAACGTCCTTGTAGTTCAGGGATCAAATCGCTAGGTTTTGATAGATGAAACGCTCCTGAAGCAATGAACAAAACATGATCAGTCTGGATCGTACCATATTTCGTATTTACTTGTGAGCCTTCAACAATTGGTAAAATGTCACGTTGGACCCCTTCCCTTGATACTTCACCGGATTGCTGTGATTTTGACGTGATCTTATCGATTTCATCAATAAAAATGATCCCACTTGATTCTGCTAATTTGATTGCTTCACTATGGATATCCGCATCTTTGACAAGTTTAGCAGATTCTTCTTTTGTCAATAATTCTAAGGCTTCTTTGACTGTCACTGTGCGTTCGACCTTTTTCTTGGGTGTCAAAGCTCCTAGTGTTTCGTTCAAGTCGATACCCATTTGCTCTAATCCGTTGTTCATCATTGGTGCTGGTTTCTTTTGATCTTCCACTTCAATCGTTACTTCGCGGTTATCCAAAAGACCTTTTTGTAGCTGTTCCAATACCGTTTTGCGATTCACTCGGATGTCTTCAGTGACATCTTCTTGAGGTTCTGCATTATTTTGCTGTGCCATATTGAACATATTCATCATCTGTTCAAATTGATTGCCAGATTGTTTTTGTTCTTTTTTGATACCAGGGACCAACACTTTTACTAAGCGTTTTTCAGCATTCTTTTTCGCATCCATATATACACGGCTATATTGTTCTTTTTCTACGATTTGGATCGCATTTTCAACTAGGTCACGCACCATCGATTCGACATCGCGTCCCACATAACCCACTTCAGTAAATTTAGTTGCTTCGACTTTGACAAAAGGTGCATTGACGATTTTCGCTAAACGGCGGGCAATTTCTGTTTTACCTACCCCAGTCGGTCCGATCATCAACATGTTTTTAGGTGTGATATCTTGTTGCATTTTTTCATCCAGTTGTAGACGGCGGTAGCGGTTACGTAATGCTACAGCAACTGATTTTTTAGCATCATGTTGACCAACGATGTATTGGTCCAATTCGCTGACGATTTGTCTTGGTGTTTGTTTTAATTCATTCATAGTTTGTTCACCTCTATATTTCTTCCACGATGATATTATGATTTGTAAAAATACAAATATCTGCTGCAATATTCAATGCATTTTCTGCGATTTCTTTTGCACTCATATCATTTTGAGCATAGTTTTTCATTGCACGAGCGGCAGCTAATGCGAAGTTGCCTCCTGAACCGATGGCCAAAATACCATCATCAGGCGTAATCACTTCACCAGTCCCTGATACTAGAAGCATCTCTTTATCATTCATAACGATCAGCATTGCTTCTAATTTTTGCATCGATTGTTGTGTGCGCCATTCTTGCGCCAATTCTACTGCTGCTCTTTGCAAGTTGCCGTTATATTCATTTAGCTTTCCTTCAAACTTTTCTTCTAAAGTAAAAGCATCTGCCACGCTTCCAGCAAAACCGACAACCACTTCATCATTGTAGATGCGGCGTACTTTTCTGGCAGTGCCTTTCATAACAACAGATTCTCCCATCGTTACTTGACCATCGCCCGCCATTGCGAACTTGCCGTTTTTTTCAACAGCACAGATTGTCGTTGAATGGAATTGTGATTCTACCATAGTTATTTCCTCCTAAATAGTTAACTTTCTCTTTTATCTCACGCTCTTGGGTGAAAAGAACGGTAATTTTTTTGTAAGCTTTCTTTGGTTACATGCGCATAGATTTGGGTCGTTGAGAGGTTCGTGTGACCAAGCAATTCTTGCACCGTACGCAGATCTGCACCATTATTCAATAGATGGGTTGCAAATGTATGTCTAAGCATATGGGGATGAATCGAACTATCTAAGCTGCTTTTTTTTATTATTTGGTTTAGAACATATTCAATGCCTGTTGGTGTGATTGGTTCTCCATGATGATTGACAAAAACGATATCATGCTCTTTCTGATACTTCGTCATCAAGACATGACGGCCATTTTCAATATATTCCATTAAAGCATCATGTGCAAATGATCCAATAGGCGCATATCGTTCTTTGTTTCCTTTCCCATGGACCAGCATGACTTCCGAATCAAGATCGATATCCGACATTTTCAGATTGCTGCATTCACTTAAACGGATACCCGAACCATAGAGAATCTCTAATAATGCTCGATTTCTCAGTTCCAACGGTTTTTCTCCCGTTACACTATCGAATAGTGCCTGCATTTCATCTTCATAAAAAAAGCGGGGCAATTTTAAATTTTTCTTTTTGAGGTGCACATAGGAAAAAGGGTTCTCAATGATCAGCTCTTCTTTTAAAAGGTATTGATAAAATGAACGTAGACTGGCGATTTTTCGACTAATCGAATTTCTGCTGTACATCTCATCAGTCAAGTAGCTCAAATACACGCGTACATCCATATGTTTTACTTTTAACAAATCGTCATCACCAGAGTCAGCCAAAAATTGATGGAAGTTGTTGATATCTTCTTCATACGCTTCCCTTGTTTTTTCGGAATACCCTCGTTCAACGATTAAATAACGTAAAAATTTTTCTTTCCATGGTTGTTCTGTCATTTCATCACCTTCCTTTTGATCCCAGAGATAAATTTAGCATAGCCAAAATAAAAAGACAAATAAATTGTCAGAATTTAACCAATATTTCTAAGTTCATTCACAATTAAAACAATTATCTTGACAAAAAGGAGGCGTCTTCTTTTATTTAACGACCATTGAAAAGAAAAAGTTCCCCACCAAAAGAAGAGCGTGAACAAAAGTAAGGAACACTTTTGTCTCACACTCTCAACACGAGTAGAGGGTAGAAAAAGAAGAAGCTCTCTCGAAAATGAATCAAAATCCACAAAAATTTGAAAAGAAATCCCCATGAAATTTTTCTTATTTCTCGTAGTTAAACGCTTCTACTCTCTTTTGTTTAATTGGCGGGAACTTCTTCAAATAATTCACGTTTGAATTGTTCGCCCACTTCCAATGCTCTTTGAGCAATTGTTTCATAACGTGTTTTTTTATCACGAATACGTTTCGGTAACTCAGGGAACAATCCATAGTTTGCATTCATCGGTTGGAAATGTTTGCCTTCTGCGTGTGTGATATAGTATGCCATGCTGCCGATAGCAGTTTCCCGTGGAAATTCAATTGGCTCCTCAGATTTTGCCAAACGAGCGGCATTGATACCTGCAAGTAGACCACTGGCGGCACTTTCAACATACCCTTCGACACCCGTCATTTGTCCGGCAAAAAATAAATCTTCGCGTTTTGTTGATTGATACGTAGGCTTCAATAATTCTGGTGAATTCATGAAACTGTTACGGTGCATCACACCATAACGCACGAACTCAGCATTTTCTAATCCAGGGATCATCCGGAAAACACGTTTTTGTTCGCCCCACTTCAAATGCGTTTGAAAACCGACGATATTATACAAAGATGCTGCCGCATTATCCTGGCGTAGCTGAATGACTGCATACGGTCTTTTGCCCGTTTTTGGATCTTCTAATCCAACTGGCTTCATTGGACCAAACAGCATTGTTTTGAAGCCTCTTTGTGCCATCACTTCGATCGGCATACAGCCGTCAAAATATTTTTCTTTTTCAAAAGATTTCAACTCGGCAACTTCTGCTGTCGTTAATGCTTCATGAAAAGCCTTGAACTCTTCTTCTGTCATTGGACAGTTTAAATAAGCTGCTTCCCCTTTATTGTAGCGAGATTTCAAGTAGACTTTGTCCATGTCGATCGTTGCTTTATCGACGATTGGTGCAGCCGCATCATAAAAGTAAAATCCTTCTGATCCATTGAATTCTTTAATACTTTCCGCTAAAGGATGAGAAGTCAACGGACCTGTTGCAATGATCGTGATGCCCTCTGGTATGGCAGTTATTTCTTCGTTGACGACTGTTACCAAAGGATGTTCTTTGACTTTTCGCGTAATGGTTTCAGAAAAGGAATCACGGTCAACAGCTAAAGCTCCTCCAGCAGGAACAGCTGTTTCATCAGCTGAAATAATAACTACGGAATTCAAGCGACGCATTTCTTCTTTCAACAAACCGACCGCATTCGCTAGACTATTGCCTCTTAGGGAGTTGGAACAGACTAGTTCAGCAAAATTACTTGTGTGATGTGCCTCAGTTGATTTTAATGGACGCATTTCATATAAACGAACAGGAACTCCTGCTTGCGCAATCTGCCACGCAGCTTCACTTCCAGCAAGACCTGCTCCTACAACATTAACAGTTTTCAATGATTGACCTCTTTTCATTTCTTATTTTTGGATATCTTCTTCGTAATCGCCATTCACACAAACGACTTGTTTGCCGCCTTTAACCTTTTTCTCTACAAGATATTGGTCACATTTTGGACAATTTCTGCCGACAGGTTTATCCCATGAAGTAAACTCACATTCCGGAAAACGAGAACAGCCATAAAAAATACGATTTTTCTTAGATTTACGTTCGATGACCTGTCCTTCATGACAAACTGGGCAAGTTACACCGATTTCTTTGACGATTGGTTTGGTATTTCTACATTCTGGAAAATTACTGCATGCATAGAATTTACCATACTTACCTAATTTTATGACCATCGGATGTCCACAAATATCACAATCAAACCCAGCAGGTTCATCCTTGATCTGGATCTTCTCGATTTTTTCTTCTGCATTTGTAAGTTCTTTTTCGAAAGGTTTATAGAAACGATCAACTACTTTGACCCAAGCTTCTTTTCCTTCTTCCACTTTATCTAAATCGTCTTCCATTTCAGCAGTGAAGTGGATATCGACAATTTGCGGGAAGAACTCGCAAATCAATGAATTGACGATTTCACCAAGTTCTGTTGGTTCAAAACGTTTTTGCGTCAATTTGACATAATAACGACGTTGGATCGTATCTAAAGTGGGTGCATACGTAGAAGGACGTCCTACTCCATTTTCTTCCAATGCACGAATCAACGTTGCTTCACTAAAACGTGCTGGTGGTTGAGTAAAATGTTGTTTTGGTTCAATATCAGTAGATTGGACAACGTCTCCTTCGGCAAGATCTGGCAAAATATTTTCTTTATCTTCTTTGCCGTCATCACGTCCTTCGACATACACTTGCATGAACCCTTTAAATTTAACCTTTGAGCCATTCGCAATAAAAATCACACCATTTTGTTCAATGGTTACCTTCATTGTATCTAAGATCGCTGGTGTCATCTGGCTTGCTACAAACCGTGACCAAATCAATGTATAAAGTTTCAATTGATCTTTATCTAGATACTGCTTGATTTCATCTGGTGTACGCAATACACTCGTTGGTCGTACTGCCTCATGGGCATCTTGTGCCCCTTGAGCGTTTTTGATTTTACGATTGGCATGACTAGAAAATTCTTTTCCGTATGTTTCTTCGATAAAATCAGCTGCTTCCGCTTTCGCTGTTTCAGCAATACGTGTCGAGTCAGTACGCATATAAGTGATCAAACCAACTGTTCCTTGTTTTCCTAAAGAAATTCCTTCGTATAGTTGTTGAGCGACCATCATCGTTTTACGTGTTCTAAAGTTGAGTTTTCTGGCAGCTTCTTGTTGAAGACTACTGGTCGTAAACGGATTGGCTGGATTTCTCTTCCGTTCTCTTTTCTCAACTTTTTGAACAGTGAAATCTTGTCCAGCGATTCGCTCAGTGACTTCTTTCACAGATTGTGCATCTGGTAATTTTTTCTTTTTCCCGTCGATTCCCCAAAAATTCGCTTTGAATTTTTTACGCGCTTTTTTGAAATTTCCATCAATACTCCAATATTCTTCTGGAATAAATTCACGGATTTCCTGTTCGCGATCAATGATGATCTTCAGAGCTATGGATTGAACTCGGCCAGCACTTAGCCCTTTTTTCACTTTGCGCCAAAGAATCGGACTGATCGAGTAACCTACTAGACGATCCAATGCTCTTCGTGCTTGTTGGGCATCGACTAGATCAACATCGATCGTTCGTGGCTCTTTGAAGGCTGCTTTAACCGCATCCTTTGTGATTTCGTTAAAAACCACCCGATTCTTGTCATTTAAGTCTAATCCTAATAAATAAGCAAGGTGCCATGCAATTGCTTCCCCTTCTCTATCCGGGTCACTTGCGAGATAAACTTTTTGTGCTTTTTTGGCAGCAGACTTCAAACTTTTGATGACATCGCCTTTACCGCGAATTGAAATATAATGAGGCTCATAGTTGTTCTCAACATCTATCCCCATTTTGCTTTTAGGTAGATCACGTATATGGCCAACACTAGCCATTACTTTATAATTACGACCAAGATATTTTTCTATCGTTTTGGCCTTTGCAGGTGATTCAACGATCACTAAATATTTATATGCCATTACTGAATGGACTCCTTTCCATTGTCGTGTTCCTACTATATATATATAGGATTCATACAAATCGTAGCTTATCATATCCATTCAGAAAACGTTTGTCAAGAAAAGCCAATGATAAATCCGTTGTTATTCTTTTAATTCAGCCAATATATCTTGACCAGAAACCGCGCAAACTGCGCCATCTTGTATCAATTGATGGGAACCTTTCGAATGTTCTGTCAAAATATTTCCTGGAACAGAAAAAATGGGTTTTCCCAACTCCAAAGCGTGCTGGGCAGTGATCAGAGAGCCACTCTTTTCTCTTGCCTCAATCACACAGGTTCCTTCTGATAAAGCTGCAATGAGTCGGTTTCTCATCGGAAAATGATATTTCTTCGGACCTGTATCAGGAGGGAATTCACTGAGTAGCAAATGATTTTTTCCTATCTCTGCTTGTAATGCACGATTTTCTTCAGGATAGACTTTATTCATCCCTGTGCCAATGACTGCAATTGTTTTGCCAGAGTAATTGATTGCCGCTTGATGTGCATAGGTATCGATACCTTTTGCACAGCCACTCACGATCACTACTCCTGCTTCAACGACTGGAGCCAGCAGATGGTGCACTACTTTTTTTGCTAAAACAGACGTTTTCCTTCCACCAACAACACTGATCATCTTTCTCTCCAACAACGAAAGATCACCTTGGTAAAAAAGTGCAATAGGGGGCGCTGCAAGATGCAGTAGTTGCGAGGGATACCTTTTATCTAGGCATGTCACGGCTGATTGTTTTGACAAGCTATCCACCTGTTTTGCACAAATCTCTGCCCAGCTCTCTTCAAATAGGTAACGGAAGTCGCCGATTTTTGCAATAGCAATGATTTCTGTTAGGGATAATTCTTTTTTCTCAGATTTCAGCAGCTCTTGAATCACTTGCCATTTTCTTTGGATGCTCAACCCTTTTACGCACGCTAATTTTTCCAAAAATAAATCTATTTTATACATAACAAAGATCGCCTCTCTTTCTCATAAGTAACATGCGCAAGAGGCGATCAATTATTTTAAAGCAAATAGTTTTTTACAGGCGCAAATGTTTTGCGATGGATCGGTGTCACGCCTTTTTCTGCTAAACCAAGTAAATGCTCTTTCGTGCCGTAGCCTGCATTGTGATCAAAACCATAGCCAGGATACAACTTGTCATACTGTTTCATCAGATCATCTCGATAAACTTTGGCAATAATACTTGCCGCAGCAATCGATACAGAACGTGCATCCCCTTTGATAAGCTTTTCTTGTTGGATCGGTAAATCAAGCGTCATCGCATCAATCAATAAATACGTAGGCTTTACAGCTAGTTTTTCAACTGCTTGGATCATCGCAAGTTTACTTGCTTCGTAAATATTGACCTCGTCAATCGTCTTTTCATCAATTACCCCGATCCCGATAGTAATCGCTTTTTCTTGGATTTGCGCATAAAGCAATTCTCGTTTTTTCTCTGACAATTGTTTGGAGTCATTTAAACCAAGGATTTCTTCATTTTTAGGTAAAACGACTGATGCAGCCACAACTGGTCCAGCTAATGGCCCACGACCTACTTCATCGATCCCTGCGATCCATTCATGACCACTTTCATACCCCTTTTTTTCAAAAATCGACATTTCTTGATATTTTTCTTTGATCAATGCTTCTTTTTTTAAGCGATTCTCAAAAGCAACCAATGCTTGCTTTACGCCTTTACGTGAATCCTGCCGAAATTCTTCAATAGTTGGATCTGTTAGCGAATGAATGGCTTTTAAGCGCTCTTTGATACTTTGAATCGACTCACTCATGCTCTTCTTGACCCACTTCTTCGTAACGGTCTAATGTGTAGCGTCCTAATTTTCCTTGACGGATATCGAATACGACGACTTCACTCCCACGTTCATAGTCATCCTTATAGCCCCGTTTAGCGGTAATATCCATCAGGAGTTCAGAACCTAATTTCTGTTCTTGATCTTCCGATATGTTATAGCGTTCTGCTATTCTTCCTGGATAATAGCGCGCAAAAAAATCTAGGCCATAGATCGCTAAATCATCTAAATGCACAAGTTGATCTTTGATTGCACCAGTCAATGCCAATTTTTTGCCGATTTCTTCATCTTCAAATTTAGGCCATAGTATCCCTGGGGTGTCTAATAATTCTAGTTCGCTACCTAAACGCAGCCATTGCTGACCTTTTGTTACGCCGGGTTTATTCCCTGTCTGTGCAATTTTTTTCCCAACTAGTCGATTCATCAATGTTGACTTCCCCACATTGGGGATTCCTAAGACCATTGCCCGTATCGCACGAGGCTTGATCCCTCTAGCTGCATCACGTTCCCGTTTTTCTTTTAAGGCTTCTTTTGCCGCCGGAATCAATGCTTTGATTCCTTTACTTTCCTGTGCCGTGATTGCAAGTGCTGAATGACCTTGTTTTTTAAAATAGTCTTGCCACAATCTAGTCTGCTGTGGATCTGCCAAGTCTGCCTTATTCAGTAATACTAATCGTGGTTTTTGTTGGATAATCTGGTCGAGCATCGGGTTTCTTGAAGATAAAGGTAACCGCGCATCCACCAATTCAAAAACGATATCTACATATTTCATTTTCTCAGATACTTCACGGCGTGCTTTCGCCATGTGACCTGGGAACCATTGTATCGTCATATTATTAAGTCCACTCCTTTCATATCAAGGTTTTAACGGCCTTGATTCATAGAAATTTAGGTAAAATACTACGCATGGGACAAACATAGGACAATTAAAGATTACTCTTCAAAACCAGATTCTCTCCATACATTATCTTGTAACCTAGTATCTTTTGCATTTTACCATAAAACGTTTCAATATCAAGCGACGTCTATCCTTCACTTTAGCCACTAATAACCAATAACCTTCGATACTGTTATTGATACCTAAACCATAATAGTAGTTTCTCTACGAGCATTATTTTATCATACTAGCTTTTTAACAGCGACTTAATGATAATTATTTATTTAAAAAAAATCAATTGAGTTTTTCAACATATAGTATCCAAACAATCTATTCATTTCAAAGACTTCGACAATCCAGAATGTTAAAAGGATCAAAATTTGTCTAACTTTAAACTTCAGTTTGTTGGTAACCCCCATTTACTCGTCAACTCTTGTAACAACTTGTTGGTTTCGTTGTAAACTTTCTGAATACGAAGAATATTAATAATAACATTAGCAGCTATAATGTAAAGAGGCTGTGATGGAAGCTTCTTTACTTTTGCCACACCTCCTTCTTAATTATAGTACAGACCATTGAAGATTTATATACATTGATAATTATCATACAAAAATAATCCTATTTAAGAATTAATATACATTTTCCAAATACATACAAAAGTAGAAAAGCAAGAAATTTTCGAGGAAATTCGTATATATTTCTTAAACAAATAGTTGAATTTTTTTGACAACGTTTACAAAAAAGTGGATGATGAGTAAAAGAAAGGAGCTGTTGAAAATGAATAGTATGGTTTTTGTTAATTTTCCAGTGGAGAATGTTGATGCTTCTGTCGCTTTCTATGAAAAATTAGGTTTTACAAAAAACGAGGAATTTTCAAATGAACAAGCGAGTTCGATGGTTTGGGATGATACCTTTTGGATTATGCTACTTTCTCACGATTTTTATAAAAAGTTCTTGAAAGATAAAGAAATTGCAGACAATCACAAATTTATCGGGGCCTTGATTTCGTTTAGTGTAGAAAATGCAGATGCTGTCAAAAAATTTGCAGAAATTGCAAAAGCAAACGGCGGTAACTATCATGCAGTCGATATGGGGATACCAGAGGAAGAAATGTTCTCGCTGGAAGTCCAAGACTTAGATGGAAACACTTTAGAACCAGTTTGGATGAAGATGCCTTAACAAAACAGCTCTCATAGCAATCTACACAAGCAAAAGAGCGTGGGAGCAGAAGCAACTCCTTCGGAAATAAGCCGAAATTCTCGGAGTTAAACACTTCTGTCCTAGCCTTCTTTTAACGTGTTTATTTGCATATTGAGAGTTTTTTTATTTTTATTCAATATAATACATATTTACTTTTTTGATTTTTGTCAGTCAAGGGATAATGCAACTATTCCTAAACAACTTCTCCGAAGAGTAAATCAAGCAACCCCTCCGTACTAAAATGAGTGATATACTCCGAAACATTTACCTCATTCAGCTTAGTTTTAAGCGATTCATATAGAAATGGCTGACCTTCAAGAGATTCTTCAAGCTCTCTGATATTCTTTTGTCCAAAAAAATCGCCGAAAAAGCGGATATCTGTGATTTTCCCTTTTTTTGTTGCTAAACGGATGTCGATGATCCCTATTGTTGGAATGCGTGTACGACGAGTTAAAGTGAACACTGGTGTCTCACCGTAGATCCACTCATCATTGTCGTAGCGGTCATTCACTAATTCGCTGATTTTTTGCTTATCTGCAGAAGTCAGTACTAATTTTTTATCTTCAATTTCAGCTAAATCAGTGATATGATAAAGTTCTTTTAAAAGCGCATCACGGAAATCTTCAATATGCACATATTGGAATTCAGGACTTAAGTATGGCTTGATGTTTGTGACGCTTTTTCGTACTGATTTCGTTGCTTTAGAATCTATCTTTTCTTTTGAGACTGTCAATATCTTATCTAGTACAGATAAATCCACATCATACATCAATGTTCCATGGGAATATAACCGATTCTTTTTCGTATACATTGCATTTCCTGAAAATTTCATACCATCAACATACAGGTCATTGCGTCCACTAGCTTCGACAGTTGTGGCACCCATGTTTTTTAACGCTTGTACAATAGGTGCGGTAACAGTTTTATATTCACCAAATACTGTCTGATCTTTCTTTGTGACAAAGCTGAAACTAAGATTCCCAAGATCATCATACACTGCTCCGCCGCCAGAAGTTCGCCGTGTGATCGTGATTTTTTTCTGTTGTACGTAAGTTTGATTGATTTCCTCGTAAACATTTTGATTTCTGCCGATGATCACACATGGTTCCTGAATGTATAACAGCAATAATGGTTCGTTGCCAGCATAATGATTCATTAAGTATTCTTCAGTGGCTAAATTTTTACGGATATCTCGACTTTCCATGATATGGTAC
Source organism: Enterococcus sp. VV15 (assembly GCF_005236045.1). NCBI lineage: Bacteria > Bacillati > Bacillota > Bacilli > Lactobacillales > Enterococcaceae > Enterococcus > Enterococcus sp. VV15. Next base: position 2,458 of record NZ_QPTY01000022.1, on the reverse strand, counting down.
CGCATGAACAACCCCTCTTATCTGATGTAATTGTTGGTTCTATCTTCTCCTTTCTCCTTCAAAATGGCAACTATTTTGACTAATTACTGTATTATTTACCTCAAATATCTGTACTAAAATTTTAGTTTACGTAAAGATTAGGGCATTTTCACCCGCTTGCTATATACACTATGCAGAACAACAGCCTTGAAAGAAAGAGCGTAAAATAACTATTGGAAACAAAAATAACTCCTTCATAAATAAGTCAAAAGTCACAAAAATCAAAAAAGTGATTTTCGTTATTTTCTTCTTATTTATTGGAGTTATACACTTCTGCCCATTCGTTTTTCTCATCATATAATATAGCCAGATTCAGCCAATCCATTTTATCTCGTGTAATGGATAATAAACGAACCGAGCTTTCCCTAAAATATCTTCTTGCGAAATCGTACCAAATGATCGACTATCTTTTGAGACCCGCCGATTATCTCCTAAAACAAAATAGCTATTCTCTGGCAATTTTTTTTGATTGATCAATTCGTCTAAATTAAAATCTGTCGTATAAGGCAAACTTTCATGGTCTGTTTTGATATTTTTTGTCAAAAAAGGTTCTTTGACTATTTTTCCATTTACTCGTAACTGATCATTTTCGTAGCTGATTGTTTCACCAGGTAAGCCAATCACTCGTTTGATGTAAATCGTTCCATCTGCCAATTGAAAAACAACAACGTCGAACCGTTTAATTGTTGAAAATTTTTCCATTACTACCATATCGCCTTGCTTCAGTATGTTCTCCATTGAATTTCCTTCAACTGGAACTGGAATCAGAACAAATCCTCTGATGATGAATACAATAAAAATGGAGCAGAGGACATATTTAAATACAAGCCAAAAACGGTCTATATATTGTTGTTTTTTTGTCAATATCCATCAATCCATCCTTTAATTTTTTCCTTCTTTCTCCATTATAGAAAATCTAACCAAAAAATGCGACTAGCTGAGTAGCTTTTTTAAATTTTTAACAAATTTTGATCAGTCGCAATTTTTTTCTTTCATGCGTTCTCTTTTGAAAAAACTATCTTTACAAAAAAAGAGTGCTAGGCAAAAGTAAGGAATGCTTTTGCCTCACACTCAAAACACGCTTAAACGACAGAAAAAGAGGCATCTCTTGCTAGAAAGTTGCACACCTTTTTATTCCAGTCTCTTTTTACAAATGATTCAAAAACATTCGCAAGATGTCCAGTTACAATAAACGATGCGATGTTCATGTGACCCAAAGAGCTCATCCAATTATCTACGCAGACAACCTGCTCAATGACTATTTTCTAAATATTTTTCCCATACTTCATCAAAAATATCCATTGAAGGTAGATAATCAACATTCAATTCTAAGTAATCTGAAATTTCTTCGTAGCTTGTACTGTGTTTTGGGAATTGAATATCCTTCCCAGCATCGGTTGCAAAAGAGGAGATCATATCCGTATGTTTTCCTCCACGTAGTGTCATCAAATAATGGTAAAAGCTTCGGTTCACTCTTTTTCCTCCCAGTTATCTTTTATGAATGCTGCTCTTCTTGCATGGTTTCGTTCATAATTTTCAGGATTTCTTTTATAGTAATCTTGGTGTTCATCCTCTGCTAAATAAAAAGGCTTCGCAGATTCGATCATGGTAACGATCGGTTCATCAAATCGTCCACTTTCAGCTAATTTTTGCTTACTTTTTTCAGCAATCACACGCTGCTCCTCTGTAGTATAGAAAATAACAGGTCGATAATTTTCTCCTCGGTCTTCAAATTGTCCGAAAGCGTCTGAATTTAGAACGGAAGTGAATGTATATAAATGGAAAAATCCTTTAAAATCAACCATTTAATAGTATGACTTTAGAAGTAACTGCCATTGAATATACCATAAAAGGTAGTCAAAGGGTAGTCATTTGACACAATTCATCTATCATGTATAATAATAGATGAAAACGAAATGCATTTTTCTGTCCTGACCTAACAAGTTGCTGATTGTTAGGTCTTTTTTATGTAAAAAACACTTAGTAGTTGCTGCTACTAAGTGCCATGTCGACTCTTATTTCTTATCTAGCCAAACGGTAGATGGCATCTCATATAAATATTGATACAGCAACGTTTATCATACTTAACAATATAATATCACACCAAAATCACACTAAAATTTCTCGGACAAAAAGCTTGATAAAAATTTATTTTTACATCTATCAAAATAAAATTAAACATGATTATGTACTGCTCCTCTAATGAGGAGCTTAGACTGTAGACAAAGATAAACATCTTTTTCTGTTCAAATAATTCTTTTTACTAATTATTATCTTTTAAATAGTTATAAATATCTATCCTTATTTTTATTATTTAATTTTTCTTTAGCTTCATTATTTTTAGTCAAGTCCATAATCCTGTGTAAAATACTATACAATGTTTTACCGGTCTCTCATTGATCAAACTTAATATATTTTC
>NZ_QPTY01000021.1:0-51695 GCF_005236045.1 Enterococcus sp. VV15 | reverse complement strand
TATATTGAAACTTACTATAACACAAAACGCATACACTCTGCCCTTGGCTATCAATCTCCTAGAGCCTTTGAAAAAAAATCCGCTTATTCTCTTAACTAAGTGTCTAGTTTTTATTGACAACTCCAATTATTAACGTATCCTTTTGTCCAAATAAAAGAATAGCGACTTTCTTTTGAATTGATTAATCGTAAATTTTTTTGAGAGATAGTTCCGGTAGTAGGAATTGCATTACCTGAAAATACAGAGGTCATTTTGCCAGAGCTAATCTTTGTTTTAAAGCTGGCTTTCCAAGCACCTGGAGAAGAATATTTGATTAGGTAAGTACCAGATTTAATGGTTCGTAGTAAGTTAGCGGAGTAATCTGAAATCTCTTCGATAGATATTTCAATTATCCCTTCTTCGGTGGGGATATTAAAATATTGATCTCCATTTTGAATTAAGTCGTAAGATATTTCTACTTTGTTTTTTGAAGAAGTAATTTCGCTAGCAAAATTTATAGAACAACTCACAAAACTAGAAATAATAACGAATGCGAATAAAATTATTTTTTTCATTAAAAGAACTCCTTTCCATGTAGTTAACATACACGGAAAGGAGTTTCTTTTATAGCAACTAGTGGATGCAACCTAGCAACTGTTGGTTGCTATATAAATTGGTTGCTGAGTGTAAATTAATAGTTGCTAGGTTAAAAGAAAATTCAGTAATAATATAAAAATATAAATTACGAAAGGAGCTAGTGAAAAAAGTTAGAAAAGCTTGTTTAATGTATTCTATTTAAAGAGGAGAGTTGATTTGTTATGAAGAAAAAAATGATTCTATTTTCAACGTTTATTTTGTTATTGATTTATCCATCTCAAGTATTTGCATCAAACTTAGAAAATGATGCTACCAGGGAATTACTTAATCAGGCAGAGTTAGTTGCAAGCATAACTAACCCGGATGAACAAGATAAAGAAGTAATTAAGCTACAAAAAATGTTAGAAAATTATGATGTAGATATCTCTGAATCATATTGGACTCCAGAAGAAAATGAAGCGTTGACACGTGGTTATGGACAGTGGCATGATTTAGGAAAAGGCTACAAGGTAAGGGTAGATAGACCGCATGGGAGTAATGACACAAAACCACACGTACATGTGAAAAAAGGAAATAAAGATGTTACTGAAAACGTTGATGGATCCAATTCTCACGGAACAAATATGACAAGAGGAGGAGTACCTAAAGATATTCAAAAAAGGGTAAAGGGCTAAATGATTATAAAAAGGCTCAAAAAGATTTAAAAAGTATGAATGCAGCTCGTTCAAAAATTAAAGCTCGAAAATTAAATATGAAGAAAACGGCTGATATTGTAATTGCAATTGGAATATTTATTGCTGTAGTTGGCTTTGCAATTTTTGCTGCTTCTGCAATAGCTAGTTGGGGCGCGTTTTTCTTAGTATTCATTTAGATAAGGAGAATACCTATAAATGGAATATTTTGTTAATGATGAACACTGGGATATCGAAGGTTATTATAAAAATTTAGAACAATTATCTAAACGTTTGGGTACTTCATATCATTTTCTAAAAGATAATTCTCTTCATGACTATCGATTAGTAAAGATAGAAGTAGAAGAATTAGCAAATCTAGTAATAGAAGTCAATCTGTATTTACGTAATCCTTATGAAAATATTGACTATATTATTAAATGGAAAAATATACAGAAATTTTCTTTTCGGTATGATTGCTTACAGTACAAATTTGCTAATACGGATGATTTTGTTACAGATGACGGCTACGGGAGCGTTGCAGAAGATGAAATCACCGCCTATGATGACAAGTATTTGCAACATGAGCTTCTTTTTACTTCGAAAATGAAGCTCTACTTAGTGGGGGAAAGTGTTGAAGTATGTTAGGAATAACTATTAAAGTATTTTCAGTTGCTTGAAAAAAAGTTGAGCTAATTAGCTCTAAAAAGTAGTGAACAAAAGAAAAAGCCCTTGTCAGCCGTTAATCTGACAAGGGTTTTTGGTAGGGAAAATGGTAGGGAACCATCTTATTTTTAATGAAAATCAAGCATTTTAGCTATTGAAGAATGTTGATTTATCGGGATTCCCCTTCCATATTCTGTTGGCTCTTTATTCCCACTCCACAGTTGCAGGTGGTTTAGACGTAATGTCGTACACGATACGGTTGACGTGTGCCACTTCGTTAACGATACGTACAGAGATTTTTTGCAAGACGTCCCAAGGGATGCGAGCAAAGTCAGCTGTCATGCCATCGATGGAAGTAACGGCGCGGATACCGATAGTGTAATCATACGTACGGCCATCGCCCATAACACCAACAGAACGGATACCTGGTAGGACTGTAAAGTATTGCCAGATATCACGGTCTAATCCAGCCGCAGCGATTTCTTCACGCAAGATTGCATCAGATTCGCGGACGATTTCTAATTTTTCTTCACTGATTTCACCTAGTACACGGATACCTAGACCTGGTCCAGGGAAAGGTTGACGCCATACGATTGAATCGGGCATACCTAATTGTGTTCCTAATTCACGGACTTCATCTTTGAAGAGTGTGTTCAAAGGTTCGATCAATTCAAATTGCATATCTTCTGGAAGACCACCAACGTTGTGGTGAGACTTGATTGTTTGAGCTGTCTCAGTACCACTTTCGATCACGTCAGTATAAAGTGTGCCTTGTGCCAAGAAAGCAACGCCTTCTTCGCCAGCTAATTTCGTTGCTTCATCATCAAAAACATACACAAATTCATTTCCGATGATTTTGCGTTTTTGTTCAGGATCAGAAACACCAGCTAGTTTATCTAGGAAACGTTTTTTGGCATCAACTTTGATGATGTTCAAGCCAAATTTACCGCCTAGGCTTTCCATTACTTGGTCAGCTTCGCCTTTACGTAATAGACCATGGTCAACGAAGATCGATGTCAATTGATCACCGATCGCTTTTTGTAAAAGAACGCCGACAACACTAGAATCTACGCCGCCTGAAAGACCAAGTAAAACTTTTTTGTCGCCTACTTGTTGACGGATTTTTTCGATTTGCATATCGATGAAGTTATCCATTGTCCAGTTGCCTTCGCAATGGCAGACATCAAATGCAAAGTGACGTAATAATTCGATTCCGTATTCGGAATGGCGCACTTCTGCATGGAATTGGATACCATAGAAGTTGCGTGTTGTATCTTGGATTGATGCAATTGGGCAATCTTTGCTTGTTCCGACGATTTCAAAACCTTCTGGAACTTTTGTTACCAAGTCACCATGACTCATCCAAACAGTTTGTTGTTTTGGTATTTCATTGAACAACACAGCATCGTCAGCAGTTACTTCTAAGAGTGCTTTTCCGTATTCGCGGTTTTTGGCTGGCTCAACTGATCCACCTAATTTATAAGTGATCAATTGCATACCATAACAAATCCCTAACACTGGAATTCCTAAGTTAAAGATCTCTGGATCGATTCCAAAAGCATTTTCATCATACACACTGTTTGGTCCACCAGAAAGAATGATCCCTTTTGGATTCATTGCTTTTACTTCTTCTGCAGTAATGCGGTGGCTCAATAGTTCGGAAAAGACTCCCAAATCACGGATGCGTCGTGTAATCAATTGGTTATACTGGCTACCATAATCTAATACGATAATCTTTTCAACGTTTGTCATATCGGCAACGTTTGTCACATTTATTACCCCTATCCCTTTAAATTTTATCTCAAAATAGATGAAACTATTTTAAAATGCTAATATTTTCGCATGAAAATCGAATCGATGATATGATTTTCAGTTTTATGGAGAATTATATCTGCTCTGCTGCGAGTAGGCAAGATATATTCGTTTAAATTCTTTAAATTCACATTTTTCCATACTTCTTTTGCCATTTTGAACGCATCTTCGCGATCACCGATAGCAAATCGATAGTAATAGTTTTGTGGATTTTGAAAAGCTGTATCGAGTAAGGCACCGAAACGATCAAGGTACCATTTTTCGATCAGTGATGAATCTGCGTCAACGTAAACGGAAAAGTCAAAAAAGTCGCTGACGTAAATTTGTTGGTTGGCTGGTAGTTGAAGCGTGTTGATTCCTTCAACGATCAGAATATCTGGTTGTTGGATCAGCTCGTATTCATCAGGAATGATATCATAGACGTCATGTGAATAGACTGGGACTTTGATTTCTTCCTGACCGGATTTGACTTTATTTAGGAAGTCAATGAGCATTTCCATATTATAACTTTCTGGGAATCCTTTACGATCCATAATCCCTCGTTTTTTTAAGACCTTGTTAGGATAGAGAAAACCGTCAGTTGTAATCAACTGAACATTTCTCCGCTTAAAAGTACGAGATAAGATTGTTTGCAGTAGGCGAGCAGTGGTGCTTTTACCAACGGCGACACTTCCGGCGATACCAATGATGAATGGTGATACCTCCACGTATTTATGAAGAAAAAGACCTTTACTCAAAGTAAGAGATTCAAATTCTTTCATATAAAGATAGATCAGATGAGCAAGAGGAACATAAATGTCTCGAACATCTTGCATCGAAATACGGTCATTCAAACTCTTGATTTTATCTAATTCATCTTGGGTCAATGGTGCTTGCCCGTTACGATAAAATTCACGCCATTCTTCTCTTGCGACACGGTAGTAATTCATTGGATCATTCATAATAGCCTTATAGCCTCCTGCATTCTCCCATCAATGGATTTATTTTAACACAAAACATTCCTAAACCCCACCACTTGGGAGGAAAGCTTTGTCTTTTTTGGGTATTTTTCCATAGTCGGAAGAAAAAATAACTCTCAAGGGTTCTAGTCTGACTTGCACCTCTGTACATAAAACGATAGACTATGGACAACTAACAAAGTAAGAAGGGTGGACATTATGACAAACCACTATTATTCAGAAAACCCCGATACAGCCCATGATTTTGAGGAATGGCCGTTTGAATTAAAAGGAAAAATATTCCGATTTGTGACTGATTCTGGTGTATTTTCACGTGAAACAGTCGATTACGGTTCACGTGTATTGATTGATGCATTTGACTGGGAAGAATTACCGAATGAAGGGAAAATCTTAGATGTTGGCTGTGGCTATGGGCCAATCGGTTTAGCCATTGCTTTTGCGAGCCAGCGGATGGTGGAGATGGTCGATATCAATTCACGGGCAGTTGCATTGGCGCAGGGGAATTCGAAACGAAACCAAATTGAAAACGTTGAGATCCACCAATCCAATATCTATGAAGATGTTCAGGAAGAAGGCTATGCTGCTATTGTCAGTAATCCGCCCATACGTGCAGGAAAAAAAGTAGTTCACGAAATATTGACAGAGGCGTATCCACGATTAAAAACAGGTGGAACATTAACGATCGTGATCCAAAAGAAACAGGGAGCACCGAGTGCGCAGAAAAAAATGCTGGAAACTTTTGGAAACGCGGAGATCGTTACAAAAGACAAAGGATACTACATTATCAAAAGTGTGAAAGAATAAATAAAATTATACGGTATCGTGACTATTAATCGTTTTTTGCTCTTTTTAGAAAAGCAGCGATGTGAATGGATATAAATTTTTTTGCTATGAGTAGAATATTTTGAGATATGATTTATACAGATCTAGGAGGCTGAGACATAGAAATGTCTCGGCTTTTTTTTGTTTCGTTGAAGCTTAGATAAAAAAGGGGAAGTAAGTAAAGCATTGTGTCTATTTTCTAGCTATTCTTTTTGAAAGGGTTTTGGTAAACTAAAAAAGAATTTATACAAAGGGGGAGAAGAAGTGAAATTAACGATCAGAGATATCGCAGAGATGGCTGGCGTTTCTGTGACAACTGTCTCACAGATATTGAACAATAAAGGAAGCCGCTTTAGTGATAAAACCAGAAAAAAAGTATTGGAGATCGTGGATGAGCATCACTACAAACCTGATTATTTTGCCTCCAATGTGATCAATCGTCATTCTAAGACGATCGGGATGATCGTACCTGATGTGACCGACTTTTTCTTCTCTAAATTGATTGAAGGGGTCGAAAGTTATTTAAATCCGTTGGGGTATGTGATCATGCTGTGTAATTCTCGGCATAGTCAGGAGAATGAAATCAAATATTTACAAGAACTCTCTCATCGTTCGGTAGATGGCATCTTATTGGCTACCCCGAATGTCTTGCCTGATGCGTATTCTTTAGATAGTGGGTTTTATACGAACATGCCGATTATCTTGATCGATCGGGGACTAAACCGTAGAGACAATGGTCGCTTGCTTGTGAAAGAATATGAAGGGGCTTACCAAGCGGTATCGCTGTTCATTGAAAATGGACATACTAAAATCGGTATGTTGAAGGAAACAACTGGTTATTATCAATTGGAAGAGCGATTCAATGGATATCGCCATGCGCTCAAAGATCATGGTATTCCTTTTAACGGCAAGCTTGTTGAACAGGGTGAATTGACGGTACAAGGTGGTTATGAATCTTCCAAGAGATTGCTACGCCACAAAGATATTACTGCGATTTTTTGTGGGAATGATGCGATGGCGATTGGTTGTTACCAAGCAATCGATGAGTTAGGGAAAAAAATTCCGGAAGATATTTCAGTCATTGGGTTTGATGGGCTAAAACTTTCTGAATATATGATCCCCCAATTGACAACAGTTAAACAACCAAGTTTTGATATTGGTTTTTATGCTGCTCGCTTTTTGATCGACAAGATTGAATTTCCCCAACGCAAAGTTCCGAACAAAGTCTTTGAAACAAAATTAATTATTCGTGAGAGCATAAAAACATTGACAACGGGCTAACTGGGCGGTATATTGCTTATGTAAGTGTTTACAAACGTGAAGTATAGCTCTTTGTATTTTTAGTAAACTGGTTTACTAAAGTGGTTTACCTTTTATAAAAATCCTGTATAATACCGAATGAAGACAAGGAGGATCAGGCAATGCGAATGGTGGATCTGATTGAAAAAAAGAGGGACGGAAACGAATTATCAACGAAAGAAATCGACTATATTATTACGAATTATACGAGTGGTAACATTCCTGATTATCAAATCAGCGCATTGCTAATGACGATCTTCTATCAAGATATGACGGATCGAGAAATTACTGACTTGACACTGGCAATTGCACATTCAGGGGATGTGATCGATTTGAGTCCATTAGATGGGATCAAAGTCGACAAACATTCGACTGGTGGTGTGGGAGATACGACAACGTTGATCTTAGCGCCGTTAGTAGCTAGCGTGGGTGTTACAGTGGCAAAAATGTCTGGCAGAGGACTTGGCTATACGGGCGGAACACTAGATAAATTAGAAGCGATCCCAGGGTTTAAGATCGAACTTTCTGATGAAGAATTTATCCGGATCGTCAATGACAGTAAGGTTGCTGTCATTGGTCAATCGGGAAATCTTGCACCAGCAGATAAAAAGTTATATGCCTTACGGGATGTGACGGCGACAGTTGACTCGATTCCTTTGATCGCAAGTTCGATCATGAGTAAAAAAATCGCCGCGGGAGCGGATGCAATCGTATTAGACGTCACTACTGGTGATGGGGCATTTATGAAAAATATTGAGGATGCCCGACGATTAGCGAAAACAATGACCAGTATTGGTAAACTAGCGAATCGACAAACAGTTGCAGTGATTTCTGATATGTCTGAACCATTGGGTGAGGCAATTGGCAACAGTCTGGAAGTCGTCGAAGCTATTGATACATTAAAAGGTAACGGGCCGGAAGATTTGGTGGAAATGTGTTACGCATTGGGAAGCCAAATGATGGTATTAGCAAAACAAGTGGCTACGATCGATGAAGCAAGAGTTCAACTTAAAGAAGCGTTGGAATCTGGCAAAGCTTTGTTGAAATTCAAAGAAATGATCCAAAATCAAGGGGGCGACCCAAGTGTGGTGGATCAGCCTGAACGATTGCTGACAGCGAAGTATGTAAGCGAGCTTCCTGCGAAGGAAAGTGGCATTGTGTCGAAACTTGTTGCGAATGAGTTGGGAATTGCTGCAATGATGTTGGGAGCTGGCCGTAAAACGAAAGATGATGCTATCGATCATGCGGTAGGTCTTAAATTAAATAAAAAAATCGGCGATCCTGTTCAAGAGGGTGAATCTTTATTAACGATCTATAGTAATGAAGAAGATATCTCTTCTGTGAAAGAATTGCTTTATCAAAATATTGAAATCAGTGATTCGGCTGAGAAGCCTACTTTAATACACGACATTATCACAGAATAAAAAGGAGAGAAAAAAATGGAATTGAATCGAATGATTGATCATACAATTTTAAAAGCAGATGCTTCAGAAACGGATGTCATGCGTATCATTGAAGAAGCAAAGAAATATCATTTCTATTCTGTCTGTATCAATCCAACATGGGTTTCTTTAGCAAAAGAAAATCTAAAAGGTGAACCGGTAGCGGTCTGCACGGTGATTGGGTTTCCTCTAGGGGCTAACACATCAGAAACAAAGGCTTTTGAAACAACAAATGCCATTGAAAACGGCGCAGATGAAGTAGATATGGTCATCAATATTGGTGCATTGAAATCACAACAATATGGAAAAGTACAACAAGATATCGAAGCAGTAGTTGAAGCAGCCAAAGATCGTGCATTAGTGAAAGTGATCATTGAAACAGCGCTACTAAACCATGAAGAAATCATCAAAGCTTGCGAACTTGCGAAAGCAGCTGGAGCAGATTTCGTCAAAACATCTACTGGTTTTTCAACTGGTGGTGCCAAAGTAGAAGATGTTCGATTGATGCGTCAAACTGTAGGACCAGAAATGGGTGTGAAAGCATCAGGTGGCATCCATAATGAAGCGGAAGCTTTAGCAATGGTTGAAGCTGGAGCAACACGGATAGGTACTAGCGCAGGCGTTTCGATCATGTCTGGCTCAACAGGTGAAGGATACTAATTTTAAGGAGAAGTTTATGTCAGAAGTGAAACAAGAGTGGATCGATACTGCAATAGAGGCCTTGGATAAAGCCTACGTTCCATATTCCCATTTTCCTGTAGGCGCATGTTTAGTGACTGAATCAGGGCGAACGTATCAAGGAATCAACATCGAAAATGCATCATTTGGCTTAACAAATTGTGCCGAACGTACAGCATTCTTCAAAGCAATCTCTGAAGGAGAAAGGTCATTTATACACTTGGTTGTGTCTGGGCATACACCAGATCCGATTTCTCCTTGCGGTGCTTGTCGTCAAGTCATGGCTGAATTTTGTTCGCCGGATATGCCAGTAACTTTGATTGGCGATGACGATGTCATGAAATCCACAACTGTGGAGGGATTGTTACCTTACGCATTTACAGAAAAAGATTTATAACTCACGTTCATTCAGTCAGCTGACTGTTGAAAAATAAAACAATTATTTTAGGGGGCTTTACAGAAATGAAAAAAGCAAAATTATTTGGTTTAGGTGCTGTAGCGTTATCTGCTGGGTTATTATTGGGCGCATGTGGCAACGGCGGCGATTCAGACTCTACTGATTCCACTGGTGGAGGCAGCTCTTCAAAAACAACAACTGCAGCATTGATCACAGACACAGGCGGTGTCGATGACCGTTCATTCAACCAGTCAGCTTGGGAAGGACTAGAAGCTTGGGGGAAAGACCATGATCTTTCACGTGGAAATGATGGATTCCAATATTTCCAATCATCTAATGAATCAGATTATATTCCAAACATTGACCAAGCCTTGAATGCCGGATTTAAAACAATATTTGGGATTGGCTATAAATTAAAACCTGCGATAGAAGAACAAGCTGGTTCTAATCCTGAAACAAACTTTGCGATTATCGATGATGTAATCGAAGGAAAAGACAATGTCGTTTCAGCAACATTTAAAGATAACGAAGCTTCTTATCTTGCGGGGATTGCAGCGGCATACACAACTGAAACAAATATTGTTGGATTTATCGGTGGGGTAAAAGGTGAAGTAATCGATCGTTTTGATGCTGGATTTAAAGCTGGTGTTGATGCTGGAGCGAAAGCTTTGAATAAAGAAGTAAAAGTTTTGAACCAATATGCAGGTGACTTCTCAGCACCAGATAAAGGTCGTTCAATTGCACAAGGTATGTACGCTCAAAACGCGGATATCATTTTCCATGCTTCAGGTGGTACTGGTAACGGTGTATTCCAAGAAGCTAAATCATTGAATGAATCTGGCGACAAAAAAGTTTGGGTAATCGGTGTTGACCGTGACCAATCTGACGAAGGAGACTACACTTTAAATGGGGAAAAGAAAAACTTCACGTTGACATCTACACTTAAAGGTGTGGGAACTGTTGTAGAAGACTTAGCACAAAAATCAGCTGACGGTAAATTCCCTGGTGGCGAACACACAGTTTATGGATTGAAAGAAGACGGTGTGGGTATCACTGAAGGTCAACTTTCAGATGAAGCGAAAAAAGCAGTGAATGAAGCAAAAGAAAAAATCATTTCAGGAGATATCAAGGTACCAGAAACTCCTAAAAGTTAATTAAGTTTTATTCGATAGAGGTCGGGACAGAAGTGTTTCACTCCGAGAAATAAGAAGGGATTCACGGGAATTGTTTTTCACATCTTTGTGCATCTTCAGATTATTTTTTCGAAGGGGGGCTTTTGTTCCCGCCATTTATTCATATTTAGAGTGTGAGGCAAAAGTATTGCTTACTTTTGTCCCATATTTTATGAATAAATATATTTCGATCTATTGTTTCTTTATCAAGGTGTTGTAAGAAGTGGGTTGTTTTTGACGTCTTGTCTCATCGGAGCAAAGTGCTTCTTTCATAACCACTGTTAAATGGTGTTCAAAAGCCAACTCCTTGAAATAAGCCTGAATTTTTAAAAATATGAAAAGCTATTTTTAAAAATTATTTCTTATTGTCATCGGAGCAAAACGGCCTTTTCACAACCTCTATTAAACGGTGTTCAAGAAGCTGTCCTTCGGCAATAAATCAAAAAAACTCAAAATATAAGAAGCTATTTCGAGTTTTTCATCTTTATTGCTCAGGACAAAGCGCTTCTTTCACAACCTCTTGATAAGGGAACAATCCCCTGAAGTATTTTGCTTCATTTTAAGATTTATATAGAAATAGAAATCTTTGTCAATCGTTGCCTAGACAGAAATCGTTAGGATGTGAAAAATGTGGTTCAAGAAAATATTGTCATAGAAATGCGGAATATCACCAAACAATTTGGTACATTCAAAGCAAATGACAACATCAATTTACAAGTGAGAGCTGGTGAGATCCACGCTTTGCTTGGAGAAAATGGTGCCGGGAAATCAACATTGATGAATGTACTATCGGGTCTTTTAGAACCGACTTCAGGTGAGATCCTGATGCATGGGAAAGAAGTGAAGATTACAAGCCCAACAAAAGCTAATCAGCTAGGTATCGGAATGGTCCATCAGCATTTTATGTTAGTGGATGCTTTTACGGTCACAGAAAATATTGTTTTGGGTAGCGAACCCAGTCGAGCAGGGGTGCTTAATCGTCGCAAAGCTCGTGAAGAAATCAAAAAACTTTCAGAGCAATATGGGTTGTCGGTTAATCCAGATGCCTATGTTCGTGACATCTCTGTAGGGATGGAGCAACGGGTCGAAATTTTAAAAACACTTTATCGTGGAGCAGATGTATTGATCTTTGATGAACCAACCGCTGTATTGACTCCTCAAGAAATTGATGAATTGATTCTTATCATGAAAGAGTTAGTGAAGGAAGGCAAATCAATCATTTTGATTACGCACAAATTAGACGAAATCAAAGCTGTAGCTGACCGTTGTACTGTCATCAGACGTGGACAAGGGATCGGTACGGTCAATGTGAAAGATGTCTCTTCTCAACAATTAGCAGATATGATGGTGGGACGTACCGTTTCATTTAAAACAATGAAGAAAGAAGCACGTCCGCAAGAAGTAGTATTGTCCATTGAAAATCTAGTAGTCAAAGAAAATCGAGGACTAGACGCAGTCAAAGATCTTAGCCTAGAAGTACGGGCTGGTGAAGTACTAGGGATTGCGGGTATCGACGGGAATGGTCAATCTGAGTTGATCCAAGCATTAACAGGCTTGCGAAAAGCAGAAAGCGGCACAATCCGCTTGAAGGGTGATGATATTACCAATAAGAAACCGCGTAAAATCACAGAGTCTGGCGTAGGTCATGTGCCTGAAGATAGACATAAATATGGACTGGTACTAGATATGACTTTAGCTGAAAATATCACTTTACAGACGTATTATCAAAAACCATATAGTAAGAATGGGTTACTGAATTACTCGGTCATCAACGAGCATGCACGTGACTTGATCGAAGAGTACGATGTACGGACAACAAATGAAGTCGTACCGGCAAAAGCACTCTCAGGTGGAAATCAGCAGAAAGCGATCATTGCACGTGAAGTGGATCGTGATCCAGATTTATTGATTGTTGCGAATCCTACTCGAGGACTAGATGTAGGAGCCATTGAATTTATTCATAAACGTTTGATTGAACAAAGAGATAAATTCAAAGCTGTTTTATTGATTAGTTTTGAGTTGGAAGAAATCTTGAATGTGTCGGATCGAATCGCCGTGATCCATGAAGGGAAAATCGTCGGTATCGTCGATCCAAAAGAAACATCTGAAAATGAACTAGGATTACTTATGGCGGGCTATTCTTTGGAAGAAGCAAGAAGAGAGTTAGAAAAGGTTGGTGGCGCACATGAATGATCGCAGTGAGAAGTTTCGTAATCTGCTAGTACCGGTATTTTCAGTAATTTTAGGATTGATCTTAGGCGCTATTTTGATGGCTGCTTTTGGATTCAACCCAATTCAAGGTTATTCTTCGATGTTGGATGCTTCACTTGGTTCACAACGAAGTATCGGAGAGACATTAAGACAAGCAACGCCTTTGATTTTTACAGCGTTAGGTTTCTCGGTAGCTAACTCTGCGGGCTTCTTTAATATCGGGCTTTCAGGACAAGCGCTTTGCGGTTGGATCGTTAGTGTCTGGGTAGCATTGGCATTTCCTGATCTGCCAAAAGTGGTTTTATTGCCGCTTTGTGTGGTCTTAGGTGCCTTAGCAGGAGCGATGGCAGCAGCTATTCCTGGTTTGCTACGTGCCTTTTTTGGAACAAGTGAAGTAATCGTAACGATCATGATGAACTATATTTTACTTTATCTTAGCACATTCGCTTTACACGATATCATGCCGGAAAGCTACCGTTCTAGTTTGGATTCATCAAACTTAGTTGGACAAAATGCCTCATTGAGAGTGCCTTGGCTTACTCAAATGTTCGGGGGTTCCCGTGTAAATGCAGGATTGTTTTTAGCACTTATTGCTTTGTTCCTCGTTTGGTTGCTTATGAAGAAGACAACGCTGGGATTTGAAGTGCGTTCGGTCGGATTGAATCCTTTTGCTTCGGAGTATGCAGGGATGAGCAGCAAGCGTACGATTGTTTTATCTATGGTGATTTCAGGCGCTTTAGCAGGGCTAGGCGGAGTAGTTGAAGGACTAGGAACATACCAAAACTTCTTCGTTCAAACCACTTCACTATCCATCGGTTTTGATGGGATGGCGGTTTCGCTATTAGGTTCTGGATCAGCAATTGGAATCCTTCTTTCAGCGATCTTGTTCAGTATCTTGAAGATCGGTGGACTGGGAATGCAGACAGGTGCAGGAGTACCATTTGAGATCGTGAATGTTTCGATCGCCTTGATTATTTTCTTTGTCGGAATCAATTTCTTGATTCGCTTTATCATGGCAAAACTATTCCAAGGAAAGAAACAAGCAGCAATCGTTGCAACGGTCGAGTCGAACCCAACAAGTCAGAATAAAGAAGGAGGAGAGCTCTAATGTCAACAGTCGAATTGATTGCTTTGATCCTTACATCTACACTCGTTTATTCAACGCCGTTGATCTTAACCTCTTTAGGTGGAACTTTTTCTGAGCGCAGTGGGATCGTTAACGTAGGTTTAGAAGGTATCATGGTCATGGGTGCATTTAGTGCGGTTGTTTTCAACTTGACGATGAGCCCTGAATTAGGTGCAATGACGCCTTGGATCGCTATCCTAGTTGGTGGGGTCGTCGGTGTCTTATTCTCCTTGCTACATGCAGTAGCAACGGTTAGTTTACGTGCAGACCACATTATCAGTGGTACGGTCATCAACTTGATGGCTCCCGCATTAGGTGTATTTTTAATCAAAGCATGGTATGGTAAAGGTCAAACGGATAACATCTCCGTAAACTTAGGGTATTTCTCCTTCCCAGGTCTATCAGATATTCCTGTGATTGGACCGATATTCTTTAAAAATACCTTTTTACCAGCTTATTGTGCGATCTTGATTGCTGTTCTTGCGTGGTTTATCATCTTTAAAACCAAGTTTGGACTACGTCTACGTTCGGTTGGTGAGAATCCTCAAGCCGCAGATACACTAGGAATCAATGTATATGCGATGCGTTATTCAGGTGTATTGATCTCAGGTCTTCTAGGAGGAATGGGCGGCGCTGTTTTTGCACAGTCTATCTCAGGTAATTTTTCTGCCGGAACAATTGTTGGGCAAGGGTTCATTTCAATGGCAGCAATGATTTTTGGTAAGTGGAATCCGCTAGGCGCAATGGCCGCTTCTTTATTCTTCGGTTTTGCGCAAAGCTTAAGTATCATCGGCGCACAATTGCCAGTGATTTCTTCAATACCGCCAGTTTTATTACAGATCGCGCCTTATCTATTAACGATCATTGTTTTGGTCATTTTCTTAGGAAAAGCATCTGGGCCTAAAGCAAACGGTAAAAATTATATCAAATCAAAATAAACTTTTAGTGCATAAAAAGGGCGGGTTACGGGAACTATTTTTCGGCTCGTCCTTTTTGATTTATATAGTTAAAAAATAAAAGGAAAGAAGGAATATTCATGTTTAAACGTGTACATTTGATCGTCATGGATTCAGTTGGAATCGGAGAAGCACCTGATGCAGAAAAATTTGGTGATAAAGGTTCAGATACACTAGGCCACATTGCAAAAGAAGCAGGTTTGACCATTCCTCATTTAGAACAATTGGGACTAGGAACGATCCGTCCATTAGAAGGAGTAGAAGCTGTAGCTGATCATCAGGGGTATGTGACCAAATTAGAAGAAGTGTCTGTTGGTAAAGATACGATGACAGGACATTGGGAGATCATGGGTCTAAATATCAAAACGCCATTTCGTGTGTTCCCTAATGGATTTCCAGAGGAGCTTCTAAAACAAATCGAAGAATTCTCCGGTCGTAAAATCGTTTGTAACAAACCATATAGTGGAACCGCTGTTATTGATGATTACGGCGAACATCAAATGAAGACAGGCGATTTGATCGTGTATACCTCAGCAGATCCAGTTTTGCAAATTGCGGCACATGAAGAAATCATTCCTTTAGAAGAATTATATCGGATCTGCCAGTTTGTCCGTGACATCACGAAAGATGATCCATATATGATCGGTCGGATCATTGCCCGTCCTTATGTCGGCGAACCAGGCAACTTCACACGGACAAGTAACCGTCATGATTACGCACTAGATCCATTTGGCCATACGGTATTAGATTCATTGAAGGATGCAGGCAAAGATGTAATTGCTGTTGGAAAAATCAACGATATCTTCAATGGTCAAGGGATAACAGAATTTGTTCGCACGAAGAGCAACATGGATGGTGTCGATCAATTGCTAAATGTCATGAAAAAAGATTTTACAGGGATCAGTTTTACGAACTTAGTTGATTTTGATGCCTTGTATGGTCATCGTCGTGATGTAGTAGGGTACGCACATGCGATCGAAGATTTTGATTTACGAATACCTGAATTATTGGATGCAATGGCAGAAGATGACTTGCTGATGATCACGGCTGACCACGGAAACGATCCAACATTCCCTGGAACAGACCATACACGGGAATATGTTCCATTACTTGTCTACAGCAAAAAAATGAAGGAACAAGGCAGTTTATCTCAAGGATACTACTCTGACATTTCTGCAACGATCGCAGAGAACTTTGATGTTCCAGCAACTGAAAATGGCGAAAGTTTCTTGAAACTGTTGAAATAATTAAAAAACGAGATTGGGACAAAAGTAAGAAACACTTCTGTCCCAATCTCGATTCAAGAAGAGTTCATGTAAAGGATTTTGTAAAAGAGCCATCTTGCTTTAAATGATAAAAATCAGCTGTTGAGAATGTGGAGACCATTTGTTTGAACAAAATGAAGAATTCTACAAATGATCAATAGAGAAAAATTTTTAAAATAGGAGAAAGTAAATGACCCAATTAAGCGAAATGTTACAAGAAACGACGCAATTTATTCAGTCAAAAGGAGTAAAAGGAATCGATTTTGGTTTGATCCTAGGTTCAGGATTAGGTGAATTAGCAGAGGAAATCGAAGAAGCTATCACGATTCCTTACGATCAGATTCCCTTCTTTCCAACATCAACAGTTGTTGGGCACGCAGGTCAACTTGTTTACGGCACGTTATCTGGAAAAAAAGTATTAGCGATGCAAGGACGTTTCCATTTTTATGAAGGCCATTCGATGCAGACAGTGACATATCCCGTTCGTGTCATGGCAGCATTAAAGGCACACTCAGTGATAGTCACAAATGCTTGTGGTGGGGTGAATGAATCATTTGCTCCTGGCGATCTAATGGTGATTACCGATCATATCAATTTCACTGGCCAAAATCCATTGGTTGGACCAAATGATGATGAAATCGGTCCGCGCTTCCCGGATATGAGCGATGCGTACACAGCTAGCTATCGTGAAATCGCACAAAAAGCAGCGGAAAACTTAGCATTGAATCTAAAAGAAGGCGTATATATGGGATATTCTGGCCCAACTTATGAAACGCCCGCAGAAATCCGAATGTCACGAACAATGGGGGCAGATGCTGTCGGCATGTCTACGGTTCCGGAAGTGATTGTAGCGGCACACAGTGGTTTGAAAGTATTAGGGATTTCATGTATTACGAATCTTGCAGCAGGAATGCAAGCAAATCTGAATCATGAAGAAGTAGTAGAAACTACACAACGTGTCAAACAATCTTTTAAAGCACTGATCAAAGAAGTGCTAGTGTTACTATAAAACAAAAGGAGCAAGGAATATGAGTGTGCATATTGAAGCAAAACCGGGAGAAATCGCAGATAAGATCCTACTACCAGGAGATCCATTACGGGCAAAGTATATCGCTGAAACATTTTTAGAAAATCCTGTATGTTATAACGAGGTTCGTGGAATGCTTGGCTTTACAGGTACGTATAAAGGAGAACGAGTTTCTGTGCAAGGAACAGGAATGGGGATGCCTTCTGCAACGATCTATGCCCATGAACTGATCCATTCATATGATGTGAAGAAATTGATCCGAGTAGGGACTTGTGGCGCATTATCAAAAGATGTCCATGTTCGCGATTTAGTTTTGGCACAAGGAGCAGCTACGAGTTCTTCCATGATCGAAAAGAATTTCCAAGCATTTCATTTCCCACCAATCAGTGATTTCGATCTACTATTAAAGGCGTATGGACTAGCGAAGGATAAAGGGTATAGAACACATGTTGGCAACGTACTTTCAGAAGATACGTTTTATAAAGATGATTTGACTGAAACATTCAAATTAGCTGAACTAGGTGTTTTAGGTGTTGAGATGGAAGCAGCTGCCTTATATTATTTAGGTGCAAAATATCATGTTCAAACACTGGCGATCATGACAGTTAGTGACCATTTGATTACTGGAGAAGAAACATCCGCAGAGGAACGCCAGACAACATTCAATGAAATGATCGAAGTTGGTTTGGAAACAGCGATTGCAAAATAAAAAGAAAAAAACCTTAGGGATCAACGGGTAAGTTGATTTCCTAAGGTTTTTTGACCTATAATTTTTGATTATAAGTAGTATTTTTTAGCAACTGTTAAATCATCGTTTAATTCATAAACAAGTGGTTGACCAGTTGGGATTTCAAGATCCATGATGTCTTCATCAGAGATTCCTTCAATGTGTTTTGCTAAAGCACGTAGAGAGTTACCGTGTGCAGCTACTAAAACAGTTTTGTTGTCTAGTAAAGCTGGAGCGATTTCGTCTTGCCAGAATGGTAAAGCACGTTCCAAAGTAACTTTTAAGTTTTCGCCACCAGGAATATCGCGTTTGTCTAACATTGCATAACGACGATCGTTTGCAGCAGAACCTTCGTCACTTTCGTCCATTAATGGAGGAAGAGTGTCGTATGAACGACGCCAGATGTGTACTTGGTCATCCCCGTATTTTTCAGCTGTTTCTTTTTTGTTCAAACCTTGTAACTTACCATAATGACGTTCGTTTAAGCGCCATGATTTGATTTGAGGAACCCATAATTGGTCTGAGTATTCTAAAATCAAGTTACATGTTTTGATTGCACGAGTTAAAACAGAAGTATAAGCAACGTCAAATTCGATTCCAGCTTCTTTGATTTTGCGTCCGCCTTCTTTTGCTTCTTCGATTCCTTCTGGTGCTAAGTTTACGTCAGCCCAACCAGTAAATTGGTTTAATGCATTCCATTCACTAAGACCATGACGAGAAAAAACTAATTTTGGCATGTTTAGCTCTCCTTTAAGATAGGTTTTATTTCTGAAAATTTCAGTTCTGCTTTATTGTACAATTTTTTTGCCTAGATTTCCATTGAAAAATGAAGTTAGTTCCTTGAGAAAAGGATCAATAGAAGATAAAAGAACAAAAAACAGCGTAATACGCACTTTTTACATTTCGAATCACCTGATGAGAGGTCCATTCGTAAACGAGGGTACTTTAAAAGAAAAACAACGAAATTTTATAGAAGTAAATAGGAAATAATAAGTACATCACATCATTGTTAGAACAAATTTTCTCTATGTTTACGAGTTTTTCTGAAAAAAGGTCGCTACATAAAAAAGAAGTATCAGAACACCTTTTCATGTTCTTGATACTTCTTTTTTAGAGCAGAGTCTCTTGCCTCGGATAACCATTGCTCACAGTATGATCCATGGCACTAAGTTCGATAATCCTTCAACCTCACCAAGTGGAGAGATTCATTTTTTTATTTCAGTCAAAATGAGTTGGCACAATCGGTTAAGATAACTGCTGGATCTCTTTTTCTGGGAGGTTGATATATTTATAACACGTTCCGACTGATACACCACATTTTGAAGAAATCAATTGAATCGTTTCTTTTTTCTCGTAGTAAAGTCTGCGGATTTTTTTGATTGTTTTTGGATCGATTTTTGGTCGTCCGCCAATTTTTCCTTTTTTACGTGCTTCGTCGAGGCCTACTAAAGTACGTTCTTTGATCAATGAGCACTCCATAGTAGCTAAGCCTTCCATTAACTGGAAATAAATTTTTCCCATTGGTTCACGAGTATCGATTTCTTCGTGAAGACTGACAAGGTGTAACCCACGGTCTTTGAATAATTGCGTTAGTTCTGTTAATTGTCGGGTCGACTTTCCTAAACGATGCAGCTGGCAGATCACTAAAGTATCACCTTGGCGCATTTCTTTGATGACTTTTTCTAAACAAATGTTATCAGACATGGCATCCTTCGACTCATATGTCTCGTGAAAAATTTCTTGACAACCAAAATTAGAGAGTTGTTCAACCTGTGATGTTAGATCAACATCATTTATGGTTGTGCGTGCATAACCAATAATCTTCATGGTGATTCCTTTCTAGCAATGATTTTCTGACTATCTATGACAGTAAGAATGTAGCATAAAGTCTTTTAAAAAGATAGTTTTTTATGTTTGTTTAAACGCGTCGTTTTTTACAGAAATCGTAAAAAAATTTCTATTTTTGAAAATGGGTATCGGTCACTGTGACGCCTCCATCGGCACCGACGATGACTTTTGTCACCATATTCAAAAATAGTCCATGTTCGACTACACCAACGAGTTGGTCAAGATATGTTGCTAAGCTTTCAGGATCTTCAATGACATCAAGATGAAGGTCAATGATGTAATGACCGCCATCAGTAACTAAAGTTTCGCCAGTTTCAGTTGATCGGAGCACAGGATTGTAGCCTTTTTTAGTGAAGATACGCATCAATTGTTGTGAACCGTAGGGAATGACTTCTACAGGAAGAGGGAACTTGCCCAGTTTAGCCACCAGTTTCGATTCATCAACGATCCAAATGGTTTGTTTTGAATAAGTTGCCACGATTTTTTCGAAAAGAAGCGCTGCGCCACCACCCTTGATTCCTTGGAAATCTTGGCTGATTTCATCCGCGCCGTCAATCGTTAAATCGACCTCTGTAACTTCATCAATACTCTTTAAAGGGATGCCGAGTGTTTCAGCTTGTTCTTTTGTTGCATTTGAAGTAGTTACACCAGTGATCTTCAATCCTTCTTCACGCATTTGACGGCCGATTTCTTCTACCATATAGTAGGCAGTTGAGCCTGTACCTAATCCGACGATCATTCCGTCTTTTACAAATTTTGCAGCTTCGATACCAGCTAATTGTTTTAGATTCATTTTTTGCTTCCACCTTTTTTTGAGTCTGATCTTTCATAGCTATTTTATATGGAAACCGTATAAAAAGATACCAAACATTTGGAGTATTTTGTTGGTTTGAAAAAAAAGTACAACACTAGTTGACATCCTTTTTTATTCATGATATTCTAACCAAGGTGCTTTATCTACAGGTCTCTATTTAAGAGGCGTGCTGACTGTTTATCAAAGCATATTTGATAAAGATGCATAGATTGCATTTATTTTTTATCGCAAAAAAAGAACCACCTGGATGTGTGGAACTAGACGCGAATAGTGGGAAGGAGGAAACAAGGAATGCCTACAATTAACCAATTAGTACGTAAACCTCGTAAATCAAAGGTGGAAAAATCAAATTCACCTGCTTTGAACAAAGGATATAACAGCTTTAAGAAAACTCAAACAAACGTGAACTCTCCTCAAAAACGTGGGGTAGCAACTCGTGTGGGTACTATGACACCTAAAAAACCGAACTCAGCTTTACGTAAATATGCTCGTGTTCGTTTGTCAAACTTAATTGAAGTTACTGCTTATATCCCAGGGATTGGTCACAACTTACAAGAACACAGCGTGGTACTATTACGCGGTGGACGTGTAAAAGACTTACCAGGGGTACGTTACCACATCGTTCGTGGCGCACTGGATACTGCTGGTGTAAACGATCGTAAACAAAGCCGTTCTAAATACGGTACTAAAAAACCTAAAGCTTAATTTTAATTATTAAACAAATGAAACTTGCTTCTACTTAATAAGTAGCGGAGCAATTACTATGAATATTATTTCGGAAGGAGGAGTTACGGATGCCACGTAAAGGTCCTGTTGCAAAACGTGATGTTTTACCAGATCCTATTTATAACTCAAAATTAGTAACTCGCTTGATCAACCGTGTAATGGTTGACGGAAAACGCGGTGTTGCAGCTAATATCATTTATAACGCCTTTAAGATTGTTGAAGAATCTACAGGTAACGACCCACTAGAAGTATTTGAACAAGCAATGAAAAATATCATGCCTG
Source organism: Enterococcus sp. VV15 (assembly GCF_005236045.1). Taxonomy (NCBI): domain Bacteria; kingdom Bacillati; phylum Bacillota; class Bacilli; order Lactobacillales; family Enterococcaceae; genus Enterococcus; species Enterococcus sp. VV15. The sequence continues at coordinate 30,219 of NZ_QPTY01000021.1, read as the reverse complement.
TTCTTGAAGTTAAAGCTCGTCGTGTTGGGGGTTCAAACTATCAAGTACCAGTTGAAGTTCGCCCTGAACGTCGTGTGACTTTAGCGCTTCGTTGGATTGTTAACTACGCTCGCTTGCGCGGTGAACATACAATGGAAGAACGCTTAGCAAAAGAAATCATGGATGCTGCAAACAACACGGGTGCTTCTGTTAAAAAACGTGAAGACACTCATAAAATGGCTGATGCCAACCGTGCGTTTGCTCACTATCGCTGGTAAGATCCTCTCTGCGTGGTCGGTTTTATACCGACCATCAGAAAGTATCCTTATTTTTAGCAACTAGATAGTAAAGAGAGGAGAAACAAGGAGAATGACCAGAGAATTTTCTTTACAAAACACTCGTAATATTGGTATCATGGCCCACATCGATGCTGGTAAAACGACTGCTACTGAACGTATCTTGTACTATACTGGTAAAATCCATAAAATTGGTGAAACTCATGAAGGAGCTTCACAAATGGACTGGATGGAACAAGAACAAGAACGTGGGATTACGATCACTTCTGCTGCTACAACAGCACAATGGAAGGGTCACCGCATCAACATCATCGACACACCAGGACACGTAGACTTCACAGTTGAAGTTGAACGTTCATTACGTGTACTTGATGGTGCTGTAACAGTTCTTGATGCACAATCAGGTGTTGAACCTCAAACTGAAACAGTTTGGCGTCAAGCAACAACTTACGGTGTACCTCGTATCGTATTCGCAAACAAAATGGATAAAATCGGTGCTGATTTCTTATATTCAGTATCAACATTACATGATCGTTTACAAGCAAATGCTCATCCAATCCAATTACCAATCGGTGCGGAAGATGACTTTACAGGTATTATCGACCTTGTAACAATGAAAGCCGAAATCTATACAAATGACTTAGGGACTGAAATCGAAGAAAGAGAAATCCCTGAAGAATACCGTGAATTAGCGGAAGAATGGCGCGAAAAATTAGTGGAAGCTGTAGCTGAAACTGATGAAGAACTTACTTTGAAATACTTAGAAGGTGAAGAAATCACTGAAGCTGAGTTAAAAGAAGGAATCCGTCGTGCAACTCTTAACGTTGATTTCTACCCAGTATTATGTGGTTCAGCATTTAAGAACAAAGGGGTTCAATTATTATTGGACGCAGTTCTTGCTTACTTGCCATCACCGTTAGATATCCCTGCTATCAAAGGGATTGACCCTAAAACTGATGAAGAAGTTGAACGTCCAGCAGACGACAGCGCTCCTTTCTCAGCTTTAGCATTCAAAGTTATGACTGACCCATTCGTAGGTCGCTTAACTTTCTTCCGTGTGTACTCTGGTGTCTTGAAATCAGGTTCATACGTACAAAACGCTACAAAAGGCAAACGCGAACGCGTAGGTCGTATCTTACAGATGCATGCTAACTCACGTTCTGAAATCTCTGAAGTTTACGCTGGAGATATCGCAGCTGCAGTTGGTTTGAAAGATACAACTACTGGGGACACACTATGTGATGAAAAGAATCTAGTTATTCTTGAATCAATGGAATTCCCAGAACCAGTTATCCAAGTCGCTATTGAACCAAAATCAAAAGCTGACCAAGATAAAATGGGTGTCGCTTTGCAAAAACTATCTGAAGAAGATCCTACTTTCCGCGCTGAAACAAACGTTGAAACAGGCGAAACGATCATCGCTGGTATGGGTGAACTTCACTTAGACATCATCGTTGACCGTATGCGTCGCGAATTCAAAGTTGAAGCTAACGTAGGTGCTCCTCAAGTATCTTACCGTGAAACTTTCCGTTCTGGCACTCAAGCCGAAGGTAAGTTTGTACGTCAGTCTGGTGGTAAAGGTCAATACGGTCACGTATGGATCGAATTTACACCAAACGAAGAAGGCGCAGGCTTTGAATTTGAAAATGCGATCGTCGGTGGGGTTGTTCCACGTGAATACATTCCAGCTGTTGAAACTGGATTGAAAGATGCTATGGAAAATGGTGTCTTAGCTGGATATCCATTAGTTGATATCAAAGCTAAACTTTACGATGGTTCATACCATGATGTCGATTCAAATGAAACTGCCTTCCGTGTTGCTGCTTCTATGGCATTACGTGCAGCAGCTAAGAAAGCAAATCCAGTTATCCTTGAACCAATCATGGCTGTTGAAGTCGTTATCCCTGAAGATTACTTAGGTGATGTTATGGGACACGTTACTGCACGTCGTGGTCGCGTTGAAGGTATGGAAGCACGCGCTGGCGGACAACAAGTTGTTCGTGCGATGGTTCCACTTGCTGAAATGTTTGGTTATGCTACAACTCTTCGTTCAGCCACTCAAGGTCGTGGTACTTTCACTATGACATTTGACCACTACGAAGATGTACCAAAATCAGTTCAAGAAGAAATCATTAAGAAAAACGGCGGAAAAGCTGAATAATTTCTTAAAACCGGATCGTCCGTTTAACGGATTATCCAAAGAGACTATATTTTTAATATAGTTTCGTGTAAAATAATTATCGATGATATGGGCATGTGGGTGACCGTCTGGTTACCACATACCTATCAGACAAATAAAAAAATTATATTGTATTTTTAGGAGGACATTTTAAAATGGCAAAAGAAAAATTTGACCGTTCTAAACCACACGTTAACATTGGTACTATCGGACACGTTGACCATGGTAAAACAACTTTAACAGCAGCAATCACAACAGTACTATCTAAGAAAAACGGCGGCCAAGCTATGGCTTACGATCAAATCGATGGTGCTCCAGAAGAACGCGAACGCGGAATCACAATCTCAACGGCTCACGTTGAATACGAAACTGACGCTCGTCACTACGCTCACGTTGACTGCCCAGGACACGCGGACTACGTTAAAAACATGATCACTGGTGCTGCACAAATGGACGGAGCTATCTTAGTAGTTTCTGCTGCTGATGGCCCTATGCCTCAAACTCGTGAACATATCCTATTATCTCGTCAAGTTGGTGTTCCTTACATCGTTGTATTCTTGAACAAAGTGGATATGGTCGATGACGAAGAATTACTAGAATTAGTTGAAATGGAAGTTCGTGACTTATTAACAGAATACGAATTCCCTGGTGACGATGTTCCTGTAATCGCTGGTTCAGCTTTGAAAGCTTTAGAAGGCGACGCTTCATACGAAGAAAAAATCCTTGAATTAATGGCTGCAGTTGACGAATATATCCCAACTCCAGAACGTGACAACGACAAACCATTCATGATGCCAGTTGAAGATGTATTCTCAATCACTGGTCGTGGTACTGTTGCTACAGGTCGTGTTGAACGTGGACAAGTTCGCGTTGGTGACGTTGTAGATATCGTTGGTATCGCAGAAGAAACAGCTCAAACAACAGTTACTGGTGTTGAAATGTTCCGTAAATTATTAGACTACGCTGAAGCTGGAGACAACATTGGTGCTTTACTACGTGGTGTTGCACGTGAAGACATCCAACGTGGACAAGTTTTAGCTAAACCAGGTACAATCACACCTCATACAAAATTCTCTGCAGAAGTATACGTGTTGACTAAAGAAGAAGGTGGACGTCATACTCCATTCTTCACTAACTACCGTCCACAATTTTACTTCCGTACAACTGACGTAACAGGTGTTGTTGAATTACCAGAAGGAACTGAAATGGTTATGCCTGGCGACAACGTAACAATGGAAGTTGAATTAATCCACCCAATCGCTATCGAAAACGGTACTAAATTCTCAATCCGTGAAGGCGGACGTACAGTTGGTGCCGGTGTCGTTACAGAAATCAAAGCTTAATTAGATTAAGCCTAAAAAGTTACATCTACTCGGACGTTGAAGTCTGGAATGAAAGATCTCTTGATCTTCATTCCAGGCTTTTTTTATTTTCTCGAAGAAGCTAGATGTTTCAACTGTCCAAATTAATGGACAGAACAAAAAATCAGATAAGAGAAATTTCGATTATAGTTATGGACAAGGGGGGAGTCAAATGCAGCTAAGTAGAAGAGAAAAAGAAATGATCGAGTGTTTTATCAAACATGGATTGACCCTTACAGCCCAAGAACTAGCTGGATTTGCAAATGTTTCCACTAAGACGATCTATCGGGCAATCAGAAAAATCAATGAGGCATCTAAACATGGAGATATCATTTTGGCAGAAGTCGGTAAAGGGTTCCGTTTAGATTATGCTAACTATTTAAAAGAAAATGTTAAGAATACTGTAAGCAGAAGTAGACAGGGACCTTTGGAAAGAAGAAATGAAATATTGTTAACTTTATTGTTCAAATCACCGAAAAAATTATTGATCCATGAGTTGTTCCATCCTTATTACATCAGTGATCCAGTAATCAGTAATGATCTGAATAAAATCAGCTTGTTCTTGAAAGACAATGACCTGAAACTCAAACGTCACGGACAGAGAGTAGGGATCGAAGGGGTAGAACGAAATATTCGCAAAGTCGTCAACATGTTGTTGAGCTTCAATTTATTAGAGGATAAACAATCTTTCACAAATAACTATTCGACCAATTCATTTGATATCAACTTTATTACAACGATGCTGGAATATATTGAGCAACAATTGGTCAGCGGAATTGCGTATCCTTATGGGATGAATATCTTTTCACATATTTATATTTTATTGAAACGTTGTCGGGAAGGAAACATTCAATTAGAAGATGAATCTTGGTGCCTAGAAGAGGAAGACCAGAGAATCATTCAATACAATCAAGAACTATATGAGTTAGCACGTGTAGTGATGGATAGAATGGGGAATTATCTAAATATCTCTTTACCAGAAAGTGAGACATTTTATCTCTTTCAATACTTGGTATCTTCTAGAGTAGAAAATGGCGCAATCAGCTATCAGAATCTATTCAGTGAGGCGAAAGAGATCACGCAATTTTTCTCTATGAGTATGAGTCAACTAATGGGGATTGCTATTGATCAAGAATTGTATCAGCAAGATCTATATAACCATATCCAACCCCTCTTGTACCGATTGAAACATCATATCATCATCAAAAACGATTTATTGAATGATATCGAATCAGAATATACCCAAACATTCAAACAAGTAGCCTATGTCAGTCAAATGGTTCAACAAGTATTCCATACGAACCCTATTTCAAAAGATGAAATCGGCTTCTTGACCCTTTATTTTGTGAAATACAAGGAACTTATCTCTATAAAAAAAAGAGTGTTGATCATGTGCAGTAGTGGTGTCGGGACTTCTGAATTATTAAAAGTGAAAGTCAAAAAGGCATTTCCTGAATTAGAGATCATTGCTGTTGTATCTGCGCGCCAGTATCAAAAAAATCAGACACAGTTTTCTAATATCGACTTGATTCTAACGACTGTCCATCTCACTATTTCTTCTGAAACACCGATGATTTTAGTGAATTCAGTATTTACGAAACAAGACGAAAATCGTGTGAAAGAGAAGTTAGGAGAGATAGAAAATGGGAGTGAAAAATGAAACAGAATTTAGTATTGCTGATGTGATCACCGAGGAGTTGATCTATCTAGAAATGAAAGCGAAAACAAAAGAAGAAGTAATTCGTGAATTAAGTGAATTACTAGAAAAGAACGGTAGTATCACGAATGTTGACGAGTTTTTAAAAGATGTCTTTCAACGTGAAAAAGAGGGAATGACAGGTATTGGAAATGGTTTAGCTATTCCCCATGGCAAATCCAAAAGTGTACTTAAAACATGCTTGGCAGTCGGTAAAGTTTCAACACCGATCAAGTGGGAAACATTAGATGATCAGCCAGTCCAAGTGATTATTTTATTTGCAGTTAAAGACACAGATGCAAACACCGTCCACATCAAATTATTGCAAAAGGTAGCCATGCTGTTAGCAGAAGAAACGTTTATTGACAACTTGATACATGCAACAACTAAAACAGAATTCATGGCTCTACTAGCAAAAGAGCCATCTGAATAATAAAAAAAGGAGGAAAGTAAACATGAAGATTGTTGGAGTAGCCGCATGTACCTCAGGAATTGCCCATACGTATATCGCTAAGCAGAAACTAGAAAAAGCTGCTAAAAGTTTAGGGCATGAGGTCCACATTGAAACACAAGGAACGATTGGAACCGAAGATGAACTAACAGCAGAAGAAATCGCACAGGCAGACGTTGTGATCCTTGCTACAGATATAAAAATCGGGGGCAAAGAACGCTTCAGTGGGAAAAAGGTCATTGAAATACCAACGAGTATGGTGATCAAAGCACCTAAAGGATTGATAGCGAAAATCGAGACGGACATCAATAAAACGTAAAGGGGAGAAGTGGAATGTTTCAGCGCTTGCAATTAAAAAAGCATGCATTAACAGCTATTTCGTATATGTTGCCCATCGTGGTCACCGCTGGACTGTTGATAGCAATCGGGAATTTGACTGGTGGAACGGTCATAACAGATTATCAAGTAACGTATACTGTACCAGATGCTTTGGTTTCTTTAGGTGTATTAGGGATGGGTTTATTGGCGCCTGTTATTTCAGCGGCAATTGCTTATTCCATTGCTGATCGACCAGGAATTGGCCCAGGATTATTTATGGGATTGATTGCTAATGCCATTGGGGCAGGCTTTTTAGGTGGAATGCTAGGTGGGTATTTAGTCGGCTTTTTCGTTTTGTTTTTAGTGAAGCATGTAAAGGTACCAGCTTGGGCACAAGGATTGATGCCGATGATGATCGTCCCACTCGTTTCTACGCTGATCGTAGGACTCCTTTTGTTCTTTGTGGTGGGTATTCCGATTGTTTGGGCAACAGAAGCACTTACTGGATTTTTACGTGAGTTACAAGGTTCTGGGAAATTTTTATTTGGAGCAATCGTGGGTGGAATGGCAGCTTTTGACTTTGGTGGTCCAGTAAATAAAGTTGCTTCATTATTTGCGGATGGATTATTGCTGGAAGGCGTGCAGGAACCGGAAGCGGTCAAAGTCCTTGCTTCGATGGTCCCACCATTTGGTGTCACCATCTCGTGGATCCTATCAAAAATAGCACGTCAGGCAAAGTATTCTAAGGAGGAAGAGGACAATATCAAATTAGCTTTTCCAATGGGGTTATGCATGATCACAGAGGGAGTGATCCCTATTGCAGCAGTTGATCCGATACGTGTGATGATTTCTTGTACGGTAGGAGCGGCGGTCGGTGGTGGTCTAAGTATGTCTTGGGGAGTTGGTTCTCCTGTTCCTTCGGGAGGAGTATTTATTATTCCAGCAATGAGTGATCCGTTGAAATTCACTCTAGCGTTGCTCATAGGCTCGGTTGTTTCAGGAATTTTGTTATTTGTACTGAAAAAAGCACCCGCTGCTAGTACATTAGCGGAAGAGGAAGAAGAAATCGATTTTTCTTCGATTAAAATATCCTAACGAGTAAAGGAGAACATCATGTATGTTTCAATGAAAGAAATGCTAAAAAAAGCAAATCGAGAAAACTATGCAGTCCTGGCAATCAATTGTTTTAATTTAGAAACTGCTCAGGCAACTATTCAGGCAGCGGAAGAGATGCATGCACCGATTATCATTGATTTGCTACAAGATCATTTGAAAGAACATCTTAGCTATCTTTATCTAACAAAGCCGATCATTCGCATGGCAACAGCGGCAAAAGTACCTGTGGCATTAAACTTGGATCATGGGCAAGATGTAGCTTTTGTAAAACAGTGTCTACATGAAGGATTCTCTAGTGTCATGATGGATGCTTCGAGGTATGCATTGTATAAGAATATCGAGATTACTAAAATGATTGTTCAGTTTGCGCAAACATATAATGCAAGCGTAGAAGCAGAAGTTGGCAATATGGGTGCTGTGAACGGCGATCAGTTTACAGATACTAAAATGTATACAGATCCTAAAGAAGCGATTCATTTTATTAATGAGACTGGTGTGGATTGTTTAGCTATTTCTTATGGGTCGAGCCATGGAGAGTATCCCGAAGACTATCAACCTAAGTTTCAGTTTGATATCATCAGCAAAATCAAAGAAGCAACCCATTTACCGCTTGTTTTACATGGTGGTTCAGGAGCAGGTGAGGCGGTGATCCTGCGTTCTGTCAAATTAGGTATCAATAAGATCAATGTTGGATCAGATTTTATGAAGACCCAAAAAAACTCTCTTTTTCAACTATTAAAAGAAAATCAGACGATCGAGTATCCTGAATTACTCCGTCAAGCATCCTTAGCAGGAAAAGAAGTAGTAAAAGTGTATATCGAACTTTCGGGTTCTAAAAATAAAGCATAAGAATGGAGATAAAAAATGTTAATCAATATGAATCAACTATTAGAAATTGCCAAAGAAAACCATTTTGCAGTAGGAGCATTCAATGTAGCAGACAGCAATTTTTTACGAGTAGTCATTGAAGCTGCTGAAGAAAACGATGCACCAGCGATTATCGCAGTCCATCCGACAGAATTAGATTTTACCAAAGATGAGTTTTTCCAGTATGCAGTTAGCCGAGTGAAAAATAGTCCGGTTCCATTTGTTATCCATATGGATCATGGCGATAATCTAGCCAGTATTATGCGGGCGATCCATTGTGGGTTCAGCTCAGTCATGATCGATGGCTCCTTGTTGCCGTTTGAAGAAAATATTGCTGTGACGAAAGAGGTCGTGGACATTTGCCACAAAATAGGTGTTTCGGTTGAAGGTGAGCTAGGAACGATTGGGAATACAGGAACTTCGGTCGAAGGGGGTGTCTCAAAGGTCACCTATACAAAACCGGAAGATGCAGAAGAATTTATTGCGCGTACAGGCATTGATACTCTGGCAGTAGCGATTGGCACAGCCCATGGTATCTATCCTAAAGATGTCAAGCCAGAATTGAAGATGGATATCCTTGAACAAATCAAAGAAAAAGTAGCGATCCCGTTAGTCTTGCATGGTGGGTCAGCAAATCCAGATGAAGAGATCGAAAAAGCAGTGCAGATCGGTATCCAAAAAGTAAATATCTCCTCTGATTATAAATATGCGTTTTATAAAAAATGCCGTGAGATACTTGCTTCAACAGAGCTATGGGATCCAAATGCCATCTATCCAGAATGTATTAAAGAGGCGAAGAAAGTGGTTAAACAAAAAATGACGCTGTTCCACTCCGTTGGGCAAGCGCAACTCTATCGCCAAGCGAATATCAAACCTTGGCGTCAAGAACTGAATTAGTAGACGACCGAGTCGATCCTAGTATTGTTTTTCCTAACTATTTAACGAGAGGTTGGGACAGAAGTGTTTAACTCCGAGAAATAAGAAGGAATTCATGAAAATCGCTTTTTAAATTTTTGTGAATTTCGGCTTATTTAAGAAGGAGTTGCTTCTGCTCCCGCCGTTTATTTGTTTTTAAAGAATGAGACAAAAGTGTTTCTTACTTTTGTCCCACGCTCTTTTAGATAAAACTATATTTAAAACTATATTTTAGTAGAAACCTGTCTAAATGAAAACTTATGAAAACAAATTAGTATTTACAGGAAAAAAGCCTTGCTTTGTGGATTTAGATATATTATAATTAAAAAGGTGCGTTTACCAAACGTAAACGACACGGACGTAATCGATGTGATTTCGTCGGCTAAGAAACGAGAGGTTGCGACACGCCCGGACGCTTTGCCACGAACGAGCGTGACGGAAATTTTCGTGGAGCTATGTCTACTTTTCAAAATAGACGAAGGAGGGAACAAGATGGCAAAACAAAAAATTCGTATCCGTTTAAAAGCGTATGAACACCGTATTTTAGATCAATCTGCGGATAAAATCGTGGAAACTGCAAAAAGAACTGGAGCTAGCGTGTCTGGTCCAATTCCATTACCAACTGAACGCAGTCTTTACACAGTTATTCGTGCGACTCATAAATACAAAGATTCACGCGAACAATTCGAAATGCGTACACACAAACGTCTTATCGACATTGTGAACCCAACACCAAAAACTGTTGATGCTTTGATGAAGCTAGACTTACCATCTGGTGTTAACATCGAAATCAAACTATAAAACTAAAATAAAATTAATGGAGGTGTACTCATGACCAAAGGAATCTTAGGGAAAAAAGTGGGAATGACACAAATCTTCACTGAATCTGGCGAACTAATTCCAGTAACTGTTGTAGAAGCTACTCCAAACGTAGTACTACAAGTTAAAACAATGGAAACTGATGGCTACGAAGCTATTCAAGTTGGTTACCAAGATATGCGTGAAGTTTTATCAAACAAACCTGCGAAAGGTCATGTTGCAAAAGCAAACACGACTCCTAAGCGCTTCATTCGTGAATTCAAAAATGTTGAGCTAGGAGAATATGAAGTAGGAAAAGAAATTACAGTAGATGTTTTCCAAGCAGGAGACATTATTGATGTAACAGGTACTACGAAAGGTAAAGGATTCCAAGGGGTTATCAAACGTCACGGCCAAAGCCGCGGACCAATGGCTCACGGTTCTCGTTACCATCGTCGTCCTGGGTCAATGGGTCCAGTTGCACCTAACCGTGTATTCAAAAACAAACGTCTTGCTGGCCGTATGGGTGGCAACCGCGTAACAATCCAAAACTTGGAAGTTGTTCGCGTTGATGCAGAAAGAAACGTAATCTTGATCAAAGGAAACGTTCCTGGAGCTAAAAAATCATTAATCACTATCAAATCAGCTGTGAAAGCTAAATAATAGTAGGAAGAAAGGAGGAACTAAGGAATGCCGAATGTAGCATTATTCAAACAAGATGGAAGCCAAAACGGTGAAATCACACTTAACGAAGAAATCTTCGGAATTGAACCAAATGAAAGTGTTGTTTACGATGCAATCGTTATGCAACGTGCGTCATTAAGACAAGGAACACATGCGGTTAAAAACCGTAGCGCTGTTCGAGGCGGTGGACGCAAACCATGGCGTCAAAAAGGAACTGGTCGTGCTCGTCAAGGATCAATCCGCTCACCACAATGGCGTGGAGGTGGAGTAGTCTTCGGACCAACACCACGTTCTTACAGCTACAAACTTCCTAAAAAAGTTCGTCGTTTAGCAATGAAATCTGTTTTATCAGAAAAAGTTGCTGAAAATAACTTGGTAGCAATCGAAGGTTTAAGCTTCGACGCACCAAAAACAAAAGAATTCAAACAAGTTCTTGCTAACTTATCTATTGACTCTAAAGTATTGGTTGTTCTTGAAACAGGTAACGACTTTGCTGCTTTATCAGCACGTAACTTACCAAACGTTTCTGTAGTAACTTCTGATAACGTTAGTGTTCTAGATGTTGTTTCAAGTACAAAAGTGTTAGCAACACAAACTGCTCTTACTCAAATTGAGGAGGTGCTTGCATAATGAACTTACTAGACGTAATCAAACGCCCAGTGATCACTGAAAAATCAATGCTTGCCATGGATGACAAGAAATATACTTTTGAAGTGGACACTCGCGCAAACAAAACTTTAGTAAAACAAGCGGTTGAAGCTGCTTTTGACGTTAAAGTCAAAAACGTGAACATCGTGAACGTACGTGCGAAATTCAAACGTATGGGCAAATATGCAGGTTATACAAAAAAACGTCGCAAAGCGATCGTTACATTAACCGAAGATTCAAAAGAAATCCAATTATTCGAAGCTGCTGAATAAGCACTTACTAGATAACTCATTAAATTAGGAGGGAAAAACGTGGCGATTAAAAAGTACAAACCTACCTCAAATGGTCGTCGTAACATGACAGGTTCTGATTTTGCTGAAATCACAACATCAACACCTGAAAAATCATTGTTACAACCATTGAAAAACCATGCTGGACGTAATAACAACGGCCGCATCACTGTACGTCACCAAGGTGGCGGACATAAACGCCAATATCGCGTGATCGACTTCAAACGTAACAAAGATAACGTTGTTGCAACTGTTCAAACGATCGAATATGATCCAAACCGTTCAGCTAACATCGCGTTAGTACACTATGAAGATGGAGTGAAAGCTTACATCTTAGCACCAAAAGGACTACAAGTTGGAATGAAACTTGTTTCAGGTCCAGATGCAGATATCAAAATCGGAAATACTCTTCCTTTAGAAAATATTCCAGTTGGTACTGTTATCCACAATATTGAAATGAAACCTGGTAAAGGTGGACAATTGATCCGTTCTGCTGGTACAAGTGCTCAAGTACTTGGTAAAGAAGGCAAATACGTATTGATCCGCTTGAACTCTGGTGAAGTTCGTATGATCTTAGCTGCTTGCCGCGCTACAATCGGTTCAGTAGGTAACGAACAACATGAACTTATCAATATCGGTAAAGCAGGACGCTCTCGTTGGATGCGCAAACGCCCAACTGTACGTGGTAGCGTAATGAACCCTAATGATCACCCACACGGTGGTGGTGAAGGTAAAGCTCCTATCGGACGTAAAGCACCAGTTTCTCCTTGGGGTCAACCAGCTCTTGGTTACAAAACTCGTAACAAAAAAGCACAATCAGACAAACTTATCGTTCGTCGTCGTAAAACTAAATAATTACTTTGACCATGTGTCGCACATTTTGAGAGGAGGTTCACCATGGGTCGTAGTTTAAAGAAAGGACCTTTCGTTGATGAGCATTTAATGAAAAAAGTTGAAGCTCAAGCAGGGGTTGAAAAGAAAAAAGTTATCAAAACTTGGTCTCGTCGTTCGACAGTATTCCCAAGTTTTGTTGGATATACCATCGCAGTATACGATGGACGTAAACACGTACCAGTTTACATCCAAGAAGATATGGTAGGACACAAATTAGGTGAATTTGCACCAACAAGAACTTATCGTGGCCATGCCGCAGACGATAAGAAAACTAAACGCTAATTTGAGGGGAGGATAAAACCAAATGGCAGAACAAATCACATCAGCTAAAGCAACTGCAAAAACAGTTCGCACTTCACCTCGAAAAGCCCGTTTAGTAATTGACCTTATCAGAGGTAAAAGTGTTGCGGATGCAATTTCAATCTTGAAATTCACACCAAACAAATCTGCTGGAATCATTGAAAAAGTATTGATGTCAGCAGTTGCGAATGCAGAAAATAATTTTGACTTAGATGTTGAAAACTTGGTAGTATCTGAAGCATTTGTTAACGAAGGACCAACAATGAAACGTTTCCGTCCACGTGCAAAAGGATCAGCTTCTCCAATCAACAAACGTACAAGTCATATCACGGTAGTCGTATCAGAAAAATAAGGAGGGATAATCAGTGGGTCAAAAAGTACATCCAATTGGAATGCGTGTAGGCATCATCCGCGACTGGGATGCAAAATGGTATGCTGAAAAAGAGTATGCAGAGTTCTTACACGAAGATCTAAGAATCCGTAAATTTATTTCAACTAAACTTGCTGATGCTGCTGTATCAACAATTGAAATCGAACGTGCTACAGGCCGTGTTAACATTTCAATTCACACAGCAAAACCAGGTATGGTTATTGGTAAAGGCGGATCTGAAGTCGAAAACCTAAGAAAAGAATTAAACAAACTAACTGGTAAAAGAATCCATATCAACATCGTGGAAATCAAAAAACCAGATCTAGATGCAAAATTAGTAGGTGAAGGAATCGCACGTCAATTAGAAAACCGTGTTGCTTTCCGTCGCGCTCAAAAACAAGCTATCCAACGTTCAATGCGTTCTGGCGCTAAAGGAATAAAAACTCAAGTATCTGGACGTCTAAACGGAGCAGATATCGCTCGTTCAGAAGGATACTCAGAAGGAACTGTTCCTCTTCATACTTTACGTGCGGACATTGATTACGCATGGGAAGAAGCAGATACAACATACGGAAAACTAGGAGTTAAAGTGTGGATCTATCGTGGAGAAATTCTTCCAACTAAAAAAAACACTGAGAAAGGAGGGAAATAATCATGTTAGTACCTAAACGTGTAAAACACCGTCGTGAATTCCGCGGAAAAATGCGCGGGGAAGCTAAAGGTGGTAAAGAAGTAGCATTCGGTGAATACGGTTTGCAAGCTGTTGATTCACATTGGATCACTAACCGCCAAATCGAAGCTGCTCGTATCGCAATGACTCGTTACATGAAACGTGGTGGGAAAGTATGGATTAAAATTTTCCCTCACAAATCTTATACTGCCAAAGCAATTGGGGTACGTATGGGTTCTGGTAAAGGGGCACCTGAAGGATGGGTTGCACCAGTAAAACGTGGTAAAATCATGTTTGAAATCGCAGGCGTTCCTGAAGAAGTGGCTCGTGAAGCGTTACGTCTAGCTTCTCACAAATTACCAATGAAAACTAAGATCGTAAAACGTGAGGAAATGGGTGGTGAATCGAATGAAGGTTAAAGAAATCAGAGAATTAACCACTGCCGAAATGCTTGATCAAGAAAAACAATTAAAAGAAGAATTGTTTAATCTTAGATTCCAATTAGCAACAGGTCAATTAGAAAACACTGCACGTATTAAAGAAGTACGTAAATCGATTGCACGCATCAAAACTGTGTTGCGTGAACAAGCTAAGTAATTATGGAAGGAGGCCATTAAGCGTATGACTGAAGAAAGAAATCAACGCAAAGTTTATCAAGGTCGTGTGGTTTCAGACAAAATGGATAAAACAATTACCGTTGCTGTCGAAACAAAGAAAAACCACCCTATCTATGGCAAACGCATGAACTATTCTAAGAAATACAAAGTACATGATGAAAACAACACAGCAAAAGTTGGCGACATCGTGAAAATTATGGAAACTCGTCCATTATCAGCTACAAAACGTTTCCGTTTGTTGGAAGTAGTCGAAGAAGCAGTTATTATCTAATAACACGAGATTTTCCTATATAGATTGAATGCAAAATCTGAAAGGAGGATACACAACGTGATCCAAGCAGAAAGTCGTTTAAAAGTCGCTGATAACTCAGGCGCACGTGAAATATTGACGATCAAAGTCCTTGGTGGTTCTGGTCGTAAAACTGCTAGTATCGGTGACGTGATCGTAGCTACGGTTAAACAAGCAACGCCAGGTGGGGTTGTCAAAAAAGGTGACGTCGTAAAAGCCGTTATCGTTCGAACAAAATCAGGAGCTCGTCGTACAGACGGTTCATATATTAAATTTGATGAAAATGCTGCAGTGATTATTCGTGATGATAAAAGCCCTCGTGGAACACGTATCTTTGGGCCAGTTGCACGTGAACTACGTGAAAACAACTTCATGAAGATCGTTTCACTAGCACCAGAAGTTTTATAATTTTGAGACACTTATCAAAGGAGGTGCGAAACAGTTATGTTTGTTAAAAAAGGCGATAAAGTTAAAGTTATCACTGGAAAAGACAAAAATAAAGAAGGCGTTGTATTATCAGCGTTTCCTAAAAAAGATAAAGTCATTGTCGAAGGTGTAAATGTTGTTAAAAAACACCAAAAACCTTCTCAAGCTGCTCCTCAAGGTGGAATCGTTGAGATGGAAGCTCCAATTCATGTTTCTAACGTGATGGTGATCGACTCTACTGGCGTAGCTGGCCGAGTTGGCTATAAAGAAGTAGATGGCAAAAAAGTCCGAGTTTCTAAAAAAACCGGTGAAGTTTTAGATAAATAATAAGTTTAAGGAAGGAGGGTCTTACTGAATGAACCGCCTAAAAGAAAAATATCTTAAAGAAGTAACTCCATCATTGATGGAAAAATTTGACTATAGCTCTGTTATGCAAACACCTAAAGTTGAAAAAATCGTCATCAACATGGGTGTTGGTGATGCGGTATCAAACGCTAAAAACTTAGATAAAGCAGTTGAAGAATTAACTTTGATCACCGGACAAAAACCAATGATTACAAAAGCTAAAAAATCAATCGCTGGATTCCGTTTACGTGAAGGAATGCCAATTGGTGCAAAAGTTACATTGCGCGGAGAAAGAATGTACGAATTCTTAGACAAATTGGTTTCAGTTTCTCTACCACGTGTACGTGACTTCCATGGTGTAAGTAAAAAAGCCTTTGACGGTCGTGGAAACTATACTTTAGGTATTAAAGAACAATTGATCTTCCCAGAAGTAGATTATGATTTAGTAGATAAAGTACGTGGTATGGACATCGTTATTGTAACGACAGCTAACTCAGATGAAGAATCTCGTGAGTTGTTGACACAATTAGGCATGCCATTCCAAAAATAATTAAAGGAGGCGAACTACGTGGCTAAAAAATCAATGATTGCTAAAAACAAACGTCCTGCAAAACATTCAACACAAGCTTATACTCGTTGCGAACGTTGCGGACGTCCACATTCAGTTTATCGTAAGTTCCATCTTTGCCGTATTTGCTTCCGCGAACTTGCCTATAAAGGTCAAATTCCCGGCGTGAAGAAAGCTAGCTGGTAAAAAGTAAATTCGCATAAGAAGGAGGTAAAAGATCAATGGTCATGACAGATCCAATTGCAGATTTTCTAACTCGTATCCGTAACGCAAACATGGTTAAACATGAGTCTTTAGAAGTTCCTGCATCAAAAATTAAACGTGACATCGCTGAAATCTTGAAACGTGAAGGTTTCGTTCGTGATGTTGAATATATCGAAGATGACAAACAAGGCGTAATCCGTGTTTTCCTAAAATTTGGTAAAAACGGCGAACGTGTTATCACAAACTTAAAACGTATCTCTAAACCAGGTTTGCGTGCTTATGTCAAAGCTGACGAAGTACCAAAAGTATTGAACGGTTTAGGTATCGCAATCATTTCGACTTCTGAAGGTGTTGTCACTGATAAAGAAGCTCGTGAAAAAAATATTGGCGGCGAAGTTATCGCTTACGTATGGTAATCAAGTAGAATCTACAAGGAGGTGTCTTTAAGTGAGCCGTATTGGAAATAAAGTCGTTGTGATCCCTGAAGGAGTAACTGTTACTCAAGATGGAAACAACGTTACAGTTAAAGGACCAAAAGGTGAATTAACACGTACTTTCTCTTCAGATATCACAATGAATATCGAAGGAAACGAAGTGACATTCACTCGTCCGAACGACAGCAAAGAAATGAAAACAATTCATGGAACAACTCGTGCCAACTTCAACAACATGGTTGTAGGTGTCAGCGAAGGATTCCAAAAAGCGTTAGAATTGATCGGGGTTGGGTACCGTGCACAATTACAAGGATCAAAACTTGTATTGAACGTTGGTTATTCACATCCAGTCGAAATCACACCACCAGCTGGAGTAACTGTTGAAGTACCAGCAAATACACAAGTAATTGTTAAAGGTGCGAACAAAGAAGAAGTTGGCGAATTAGCTGCGAACATTCGTGGAACTCGTCCTCCAGAACCTTATAAAGGTAAAGGTATTCGTTATGTTGGCGAATATGTACGCCGTAAAGAAGGTAAAACTGGTAAATAATAGTTTTGAAAATTGCATAGAAGCCAGCAGCAGGAAAAAAATATTTTGCAGAAGTTTTTCTTCGATCAAAAGAAATTTTGCTTGTGCCGCAGCTTCTATTTTTCGGGACTTTCAGTTTATTGCTTGATCAAGCAATACAATAAAATTAAAGAGGTGACAATTGTGATTACAAAACCAGATAAGAACAAAACACGTCAAAAGAGACATCGTCGTGTACGTAACAATATCTCTGGTACTGCTGAGCGCCCACGCTTGAACGTTTTTCGTTCTAACAAAAACATCTACGCTCAAATTATTGATGACGTAGCGGGTGTAACGCTAGCAAGTGCCTCTACCTTGGATAAAGAAATTTCAGGTGGAACAAAAACAGAAGCAGCACAAGCTGTCGGTAAATTGGTTGCTGAACGCGCAACTGAAAAAGGCATTAAAGTAGTAGTCTTTGACCGTGGTGGATACCTTTACCATGGCCGTGTGCAAGCTTTAGCTGAAGCTGCTCGCGAAAATGGACTAGAATTTTAGAAGAAGGAGGAATACCATTCATGGTTTATATCGATCCAAAACATTTGGAATTAGAAGACCGCGTTGTTGCAATTAACCGTGTAACAAAAGTTGTTAAAGGTGGACGTCGTCTACGTTTTGCTGCTTTAGTTGTTGTCGGTGACAAAAACGGACACGTAGGATTTGGTACAGGTAAAGCACAAGAAGTACCTGAAGCAATCCGTAAAGCAATTGAAGATGCGAAGAAAAACTTAGTTGAAGTACCTATGGTTGGTTCAACAATCCCACACGAAGTAATCGGTGCTTTTAGTGGTGGTAGAATCCTAATGAAACCTGCTGTTGAAGGTTCTGGGGTTGCTGCTGGTGGACCAGTTCGTGCCGTATTAGAATTAGCTGGGGTAGCAGATATCACTTCTAAATCTTTAGGCTCAAATACACCAATCAACGTTGTTCGTGCAACTGTTGAAGGTTTGAAACAATTGAAACGTGCTGAAGAAGTTGCAGAACTTCGTGGCAAATCTGTTGAAGAATTAATCGGATAAGGAGGACAAACATAATGGCTGAATTAAAAGTTACTTTAAAACGCAGTATTATCGGACGTCCTCAAAACCAACGCGATACAGTCAAAGCGTTAGGTCTTACTAAGATTAACAGTTCAGTGGTTAAGCCTGCTAACGATGCTATCAAAGGCATGATCAATACTGTTTCTCATTTAGTGGACGTTGAAGAAGTCTAATTAAACTTAAATAATCTAAGAAATTAAGAACTAGAATATTAAGGAGGTGCCAAACCTATGAAACTTCATGAATTGAAACCTGCAGAAGGTTCACGCCAAGTACGCAATCGTGTTGGACGTGGTACTTCTTCTGGTAACGGAAAAACTGCTGGACGCGGTCAAAAAGGACAAAAAGCTCGTTCAGGCGGTGGTGTACGTCTAGGATTTGAAGGAGGACAAACGCCATTATTCCGTCGTTTACCAAAACGTGGATTCACAAACGTGAACCGCAAAGACTATGCAGTTGTTAACCTTGATGTCTTGAATCGCTTTGAAGACGGTGCTGAAGTAACACCAGTTGCTTTAGTAGAAGCTGGAATCGTGAAAAACGAAAAAGCTGGAATCAAAGTATTAGCTAACGGTGAATTAACTAAAAAATTAACTGTGAAGGCCGCAAAATTCTCTAAAGCAGCTGAAGAAGCAATCGTTGCTGCTGGTGGATCAATCGAGGTGATCTAATGCTTAAACTATTAAAAGATGCTTTTAAAGTAAAAGATATTAGATCAAAAATCCTATTCACAGTGTTTGTTCTATTTGTATTTCGTCTAGGCGCACATATTACTGTGCCTGGCGTAGATGCTAGTTCATTGCAAAATCTTTCTTCTTTGCCATTTTTCAATATGTTGAACTTAGTCAGTGGTAGTGCGATGCAAAACTTCTCTATTTTCTCAATGGGGGTTTCACCTTACATTACAGCGTCTATCGTCATCCAATTGCTACAAATGGATATCGTTCCACGTTTCGTGGAATGGTCAAAACAAGGGGAAGTTGGTCGTAAAAAGTTAAATCAAGCAACACGATACTTGACATTAGTATTGGCATTTATCCAATCAGTCGGTATCACTGCTGGGTTTAACCAATATGCCCAATTAGGTTTTGTCAATAACCCTAATGTGTCAACATATGTAACGATCGGTCTGATCTTGACTGCCGGTACAATGTTTGTCACTTGGTTAGGAGAACAAATCACCGAAAAAGGTATTGGTAATGGTGTGTCAATGATCATCTTTGCAGGAATCATTTCTAGACTACCTGAAAGTGTCAAAGAAATTTATGAAGATTACTTTATAAACATTGATCCTTCAGATATTTGGAAATCTGCAATTTTCGTTGCCATCTTACTTGTTGCGATTTTATTGATCGTAACGTTTGTCACATTTTTCCAACAAGCTGAACGCAAGATCCCGATCCAATATACGAAACGCGTAGCAGGCGCTCCAACAAGTAGTTATCTACCGTTGAAAGTGAATGCGGCTGGGGTTATCCCGGTTATCTTCGCCAGCTCGTTTATTGCTACTCCTAATGCAGTATTACAGGCATTGAGTGGTCGGTTTGGATCTGAAAATTGGTATAAGATAATGATGGAGATCTTTAACTATAACACGGCGCCAGGTGCGACGATTTATACGATACTGATCGTTGCATTTACGTTCTTCTATGCTTTTGTTCAAGTGAACCCTGAGAAATTAGCGGAAAACTTACAAAAACAAGGAAGTTATATACCAAGCGTACGCCCTGGTAAGGGGACTGAAGAGTATGTCTCAAGCTTATTGATGCGTTTAAGTACAGTCGGTGCAATTTTTCTTGGTTTGGTGGCTTTATTACCGATTATTGCTCAAATGATCTGGAATTTGCCTCAATCTATCGGGTTAGGTGGTACCAGCTTACTGATCGTTATCGGTGTTGCTTTAGAAACTGCGAAACAGTTAGAAGGCTTAATGCTGAAACGTAAATATGTTGGATTTATTGAGTAAGAGTAAGAAAGCGTGTTGAGGTTTTTCCTCAACACACGTTCTCACATTTATTAGGAGGGTAAACAATGAACCTCATTTTAATGGGGCTACCAGGCGCGGGTAAAGGAACGCAAGCAGAAAAAATCATTGATGCTTATCATATTCCGCATATCTCAACAGGAGACATGTTTCGTGCAGCGATGAAAAATGAAACAGCTCTTGGCTTGGAAGCAAAGTCTTATATTGATAAAGGTGCATTAGTTCCTGATGAAGTAACAAATGGAATCGTGAAAGAGCGTTTAGCTGAACCAGATACGGAGAAAGGCTTCTTATTAGATGGTTTTCCACGTACGATTGAGCAAGCAGAAGCTCTGGACGCAATGCTGAAAGATTTAAATAAAAAAATTGATGCTGTCATCGATATCCATGTTGGTGAAGAAGTATTGGTTGAGCGTTTAGCCGGCCGATTCATCTGCCGTAACTGTGGAGCAACTTACCATAAAATTTTCAACCCTACAAAAGTTGAAGACACATGTGATCGTTGTGGTGGGCATGAATTCTATCAAAGAGAAGATGATAAACCTGAGACGGTTAAAAATCGTCTGGCTATCAACATCAAAAATAGTGAACCAATCTTGGCTTATTATAAAGAACAAGGTTTGCTACACACTATCGATGGTGATCGTGAAATCGATGCTGTATTTACTGATGTACAAAAAATCATTGAAAAATAGCACGATTGCCCGTAGCCGACTTGCATTAAGCAGTTACTCTTGTCAAGTTCAATAAATTATGATAGAATATGTCAGTCCGACTTCTAGAGAAATCCTCTAGATGATCCATTTTGAGAATTTTGAGGTGGGAACTGCAGTTTCCGCCATTTTATCGTGTGAAAATGCGAAACAAGTACAAGGAGGTACTGTGCGTGGCAAAAGAAGATATGATTGAAGTCGAAGGTACAGTCGTCGAAACTTTGCCGAATGCAATGTTTAAAGTTGAACTAGAAAACGGACACCAAGTTCTTGCTACTGTTTCAGGTAAAATTCGTATGCATTACATCCGTATCTTACCTGGTGACAAAGTGACGGTTGAATTGTCTCCGTACGATTTAAACCGTGGCCGTATTACTTATCGCTTTAAATAATTGTACTCCGTAAAACTACAGGAGGTATTATCATGAAAGTAAGACCATCAGTAAAACCAATGTGCGAACATTGTAAAGTAATTCGTCGTAAAGGACGCGTTATGGTGATTTGCCCAGCAAATCCAAAACATAAACAACGTCAAGGATAATTGGAGGTGCAATAAATATGGCTCGTATTGCAGGAGTAGATATTCCTCGTGATAAACGTGTAGTAGTTTCACTTACTTATATCTATGGTATTGGTAACACTACTGCTAAAAAAATCTTAGCTGATGCTGGTGTATCTGAAGATATTCGCGTTCGTGAATTAACGAATGAACAAACAGATGCTATCCGTGCGGAAGTAGATAAATTAAAAGTTGAAGGTGATCTTCGTCGTGAAGTGAACTTAAACATCAAACGCTTGATGGAAATCGGTTCATACCGAGGCATCCGTCATCGCCGTGGTTTGCCTGTTCGTGGACAAAACACGAAAAACAATGCACGTACTCGTAAAGGCCCAGCTCGCGCTATCGCTGGCAAGAAAAAATAATTCTTAGGTGAAGGAGGTTAAAACTTCATGGCAGCAAAAAAAGTGAATCGTAAACGCCGTGTGAAAAAGAATATAGAAGCAGGTATTGCACATATCCATTCTACATTCAACAACACTATCATCATGATCACTGATACTCACGGAAATGCATTAGCGTGGTCGTCAGCTGGTTCATTAGGCTTCAAAGGAAGCAAAAAATCAACTCCTTTTGCCGCTCAAATGGCAGCAGAAACAGCTACAAAAGCAGCAATGGAACACGGATTAAAGACTGTTGAAGTAACAGTTAAAGGACCTGGTTCTGGACGTGAAGCAGCAATTCGTTCATTACAAGCTACAGGTTTAGAAGTGACTGCAATTCGTGACGTGACTCCAGTTCCTCATAATGGTGCCCGCCCTCCAAAACGCCGTCGTGTTTAATGAGTGCCGCTCATTTTGAGTTCTATTAGTAACGTCATTGAACAAGACACTTTTCGTTTTGAAAGGGGTAAAGATAAGAATGATTGAGTTCGAAAAACCAAGAATCGCAAAAATTGATGAAGAAAAAGATTATGGCAAGTTCATCGTTGAACCTCTTGAAAGAGGCTATGGGACTACTTTAGGGAATTCCCTACGTCGTATTTTATTATCTTCTTTGCCAGGTGCTGCCATCACTAATATTCAAATCGATGGTGTACTGCATGAATTCTCTACCATTAAAGGTGTACGAGAAGACGTCACTCAAATCATCTTGAACATTAAAGGTTTAGCACTGAAAATGTATGGCCAAGAAGAAAAAACCCTTGAAATCGATATTACCGGACCTGCTACAGTAACTGCTGGCGATATTATCGTTGATAGTGAGGTAGAAATTCTTAACAAAGATATGTACATCTGTAGTGTCTCAGAAGGTGCTACGTTCCATGCTCGCTTAACAGTGAAACCAGGACGTGGTTATGTTCAAGCAGATGAAAACAAAAAAGAAGATATGCCGATCGGCGTACTTCCAGTCGATTCAATCTACACACCAGTTCGTCGTGTAAACTACCAAGTAGAAAACACTCGTGTTGGACACCGTGAAGATTTTGATAAATTGACGATGGAGATTTGGACAGATGGTTCAATCGAACCATTGGAAGCAATGAGTTTATCTGCAAAAATCATGACTGAACATTTAGATATTTTTGTTAACCTGACTGATGAAGCGAAAAATGCTGAAATCATGGTCGAAAAGGAAGAA
Organism: Enterococcus sp. VV15; assembly: GCF_005236045.1. Lineage (NCBI taxonomy): Bacteria > Bacillati > Bacillota > Bacilli > Lactobacillales > Enterococcaceae > Enterococcus > Enterococcus sp. VV15. The sequence continues at coordinate 7,056 of NZ_QPTY01000021.1, read as the reverse complement.
ACACAAAAAGAAAAAATGTTGGAAATGACAATTGAAGAATTAGACTTATCTGTTCGCTCTTACAATTGTTTAAAACGTGCAGGAATCAACACTGTACAAGAACTTACGAATAAATCTGAGCCAGAAATGATCAAAGTCCGTAACTTAGGACGTAAATCATTAGAAGAAGTGAAAGCAAAATTACACGACTTAGGATTAGGTTTACGTAAAGAAGATTAAAACCTTTTACGAAGGAGGGAAACCAACGTGAGTTATCGTAAACTAGGACGCACATCTAGCCAACGTAAAGCGATGTTGCGTGATTTAACAACTGACTTATTAATTAACGAACGTATTGTGACTACTGAAGCTCGTGCGAAAGAAGTTCGCTCAACTACAGAAAAAATGATCACTTTAGGCAAACGTGGAGACTTGCATGCACGTCGTCAAGCTGCGGCTTTTGTACGTAATGAAGTTGCTAGCGTACGTGAAGAAAATGAGGATATCGTCATTGAATCAGCTTTGCAAAAACTATTCAACGATATTGCACCTCGTTATGCTGAACGTCAAGGTGGCTACACTCGTATCTTGAAGACAGAACCAAGACGCGGTGATGGTGCACCAATGGTTGTCTTAGAACTTGTCTAAAATCACACTAATAACATCACTTTATAGATGATTCTTTTAGAGTGTTATGATGTTGGAAGTTAACTCTTCCGAGTCTAGCTCAGCGCTACTCCTCAAGTCGAATCGATTTGAGGAGTATGCACTCATCATAAAGTGTTTTTTTGTACCTTTAATTAACTGTCTTGACATGTATTTGAAGGTACAAAAAAACACTTTAATTAAAACGGAAACAATTGAAAAATCAGGTATTTTTTGATAGTGTTAGTAGGAACTTTAGGATGGAGAAGGAGTAATTATGGAGCCAATTATTGAATTAGGAAAGATTAATTACAAATACCAACCAGATGATCCCCGTTTTGCGTTAAAAGATATTTCATTTACGATCAATCAAGGTGAATGGATCGCAATTATCGGGCACAATGGTTCAGGTAAATCAACACTCGCAAAGACGATCAACGGTCTGCTTTTGCCAGAATCAGGCACGGTAAAGGTAGGAAAGCAGTTACTAAATGAAGAAAACATCTGGTCTATACGTCGAATGGTCGGCATGGTTTTCCAAAACCCTGACAACCAGTTTGTCGGATCAACAGTGGAAGATGATGTTGCTTTTGGTCTTGAGAATCAGGGTATCTCACGAGAAGAGATGGTGGTTCGTGTAAAGGATGCACTTGAAAAAGTCCGTATGAGCGACTTTGCAAAAAGAGAACCTGCACGATTGTCTGGTGGACAAAAGCAACGAGTTGCTATTGCAGGGGTTGTTGCGTTACGGCCAGATATCATCATTTTAGATGAAGCGACTAGTATGTTAGACCCCGAAGGACGAGAAGAAGTTATTTCGACGATCAAAAAGATCAAAGAAGAAAGCAACTTGACGGTCATATCTATCACACATGATATCGATGAAGCAGCGAATGCCAATCGGATCTTTGTCATGAAACAAGGTGAGCTAGTCAATGAAGGCACACCAGAAGAAATTTTTTCTGCTGGTCCTGAACTGATCAATCTGGGGTTGGATCTTCCTTTTCCTGAAAAATTAAAGAGTGCATTAAAACAACGAGGTTTTGTCGTTCCAGAAGAGTACATGACTGAAGAAGGGATGGTGGACTGGTTATGGACATCCGTTTTGAAAAAGTAGATTTTACGTATCAGCCCAATACACCATTTGAACAAAGAGCGCTATTTGATATTGATATGACGATTGAAGAAAATAGCTATACAGCTCTAGTCGGCCATACAGGTAGTGGTAAATCGACCCTACTTCAACATCTAAATGCATTGGTCAAGCCTACGAGTGGAATCGTACATATTGGCGATCGACAAATCAAACCTGATACGAACAATAAAAATTTAAAACCGATCCGTAAAAAAGTCGGGATCGTTTTTCAGTTTCCTGAAGCACAATTATTTGAAGAAACAGTCGCTCGAGACATTGCGTTCGGTCCTAAAAATTTTGGAGTCAGTGACGAAGATGCGCTTCAGTTAGCAAAAGAGATGCTTGGGCATGTTGGTTTAGATGAGACTTACTTAGAACGTTCGCCATTTGAATTGTCTGGTGGACAAATGCGGCGAGTGGCTATTGCTGGCGTCTTAGCAATGAAGCCAGAGGTACTCGTGTTAGATGAGCCAACAGCAGGACTTGACCCACAGGGAAGAAAAGAAATGATGGACATGTTCTGGCGTCTGCATAAAGAGCAGCATATTACGATCGTACTAGTCACCCACTTGATGGATGATGTGGCGAACTACGCAGACTATGTCTATGTACTTGAAAAAGGGAAAATTGTCGAAAGTGGACGACCCCATCAAGTTTTTCAAAATCTTACCTGGTTAAAAGACAAGCAATTAGGTGTTCCTACTGCTACCGAGTTTGCAGAAAAATTAAACAATCGCGAGAAGCTATTTTCCGAGTTGCCGATCACTGCTGAAGAATTGGCAGATAAGATTGTTGAATTAGCAGGAGGAAATGCACATGATGAATAAATTGATTTTTGGTCGGTATATGCCAGGGAATTCCTTGATTCACCGATTAGATCCTCGTGCAAAATTATTAGCCAGCTTCTATTTTATCGGTATCATTTTTTTAGCAAATAATTGGCAGACTTATGCACTATTAGCAGTTTTCACGTTGCTTGCTGTTTTTCTTTCGAAAGTCGATATCAAATTCTTCATTCGTGGTATTCGACCGTTGATCTGGTTGATCTTATTCACCGTAGCTTTACAAGTCTTATTTACAAGCGGTGGTGCCACTTATTGGAGTTGGGGGATCTTTAACATCACTGAATTTGGTGTGATGAACGGACTCTTCATTTTTTGCCGTTTCGTATTGATCATCTTTATGTCGACATTATTGACGTTGACCACGCCTCCTTTAGAATTGTCTGATGCAATTGAATATCTGTTAAGACCACTAAAAGCTGTGCGTTTTCCAGTACACGAAATCTCCTTGATGTTGTCGATCGCCTTACGTTTTGTTCCTACCTTGATGGATGAAACAGAAAAAATCATGAATGCGCAACGCGCACGTGGCGTCGATTTTGGAGAAGGTAGCTTAGTTCAAAAAATGAAAGCTGTTATTCCCTTGTTGATCCCGTTATTTGTCAGCAGTTTTAATCGTGCAGAAGATTTGGCAACAGCTATGGAAGCAAGAGGTTATCAAGGTGGTGAAGGACGAACGAAATATCGTATCCTTCATTGGCACAACCGTGACACGTTCGTCATTCTTGCATTTGTATTATTGACGATCGCGTTGATTTTTTTAAGAAGCTGATTTAGTAGAAAAGGTGAATGTATGACACGCTACAAAGCAATTATTGCATATGATGGAACGAACTTTAATGGATTTCAAAAACAGCCAAATGGTCGTACCGTACAAGAAGAAATAGAAAAAACATTAACAAAGATGGCGAATGGTAAAGAAATCACTGTTTTTGGGTCTGGTCGTACAGATGCAGGAGTACATGCAATGGGGCAAGTGATCCATTTTGATTACCCCGAAGAGCGTCCGTTAGAACGCATGCGTTTTGCTTTAGATACGCAGTCACCAGAAGATATTGCAGTGAAAGAAGTAGCGATTGTTTCAGAAGATTTCCATGCTCGTTATCTTGTAAAAGAAAAAACGTATCAATTTCGAGTAGATATAGGCAAACCGCGTAGTCCATTTCGACGCCATTATGCCAGTTATTTTCCTTATCCAATAGATGTGGAAAAGATCCAACGAGCACTTCCTGATTTATTAGGAACACATGATTTCACTTCTTTTTGTGCTTCTGGTAGCTCTATCGAAGACAAAGTTCGAACGATCTATGAGGCGAAAATGGAAGTGAATGAAACCGGAGATGAGCTTTTGTTTACTTTCCGCGGTAATGGTTTTCTTTATAAAATGATCCGTATCTTAGTTGGAACATTGCTTAAAATTGGGAATGGACGTTTGGCAGAGGATAGTATTCCTGAAATCATAGCGAAAAAAGATCGTAATGCTGCTGGACCGACGGCTCATCCAGAAGGGCTATATCTTTACGAAGTCAAATATGAATGAAAAAACTCCTTTAGCATCTGATGATGATCAGACAACTAAAGGAGTTTTTTATTTTCTTCTACGATGTGAAGTTCTTTGTGGGGCTGCTTGTTCGATTTCAATAACTCGTTTAAATGAACTATTACGCTTTAGATACCAGACGTAGAGAATGAACAGTGTAAGACAGAGAACGAATAAGATGGCACCGATCATAAATCCCTGAGGTAAATAGCTAAGCGTGACAGTGTGCTTACCTGCTGGAACTTTGATCATCAAGAAGGCATCTTTAAAGCTTTCTATCTCTACTGACTTGCCATCAACTTTGGCCTTCCAACCTGCATCATAAGGAATCGTTGTGACAAGCATCTTATCTTCAGGAGTATTGACTGTTCCTGTAGCTGTACGTCCTGTAGTGTCCATCTCAACGCCGTTGTCCTTGATCTGGTTCATTGCAGCTTGATAAGCTACAACATCTAAGCCGATGACTTTGGGTTCCATAAAACTAACTTCTTTTGTGCCATAAAAACTAGCAGTAAAGGTGACTGTCGTTTCTTGCGGATAATAACCAAGATCATAATATTGCCCAGAGATATTGATTTGGGTCTTGCGTGACATCCCATTGACTGTAATGGTAGCAGTTGAACTTTCTAATTGTGCATAATTCGTTGGGAAAAGGCTCAAGTAAGCTTGTGTATTTGCTGGTACTTTCACTTCCCAAGTTAAGACTTTTGGCTGATTTTCAGCTGTTTCGCCATAAGTCACACCTGTTGATGTATTGCTGACTGTGACATTTTGCTGGCTTTTCAATGTTGGTGTATAGAATGTATAATACTGTTCGTTCAAACCAGACAGTTGGTTGATCAAATTTGTTTGACTAGTCAAATTGTCTGTCAGTGGCTGTTCCACATCATTGATCGACAAAGGAGCAGTAAAGGCTAAAGGTAAAGCATTGATATTTTTATAGAGCGTGTAATCACCGCTTTGATCTTCTCGAATAAAGCCGTATTTACTAAAGCTGCTGTCGTTTTTCGCGATATTGTATTTGATTCCTGTAAAACCATCCATCAACAAAGTATTATTCGCATAGCGAATGTTCAAATTCGTTCCGCGAGAACGAAAACCTAATGTATCCAGATAAGAAGAAGAGTTTCGGTTTCTGATAGAAGAAAACAAACTAATCCCGCTATAACCATAATTGATCGAATCATTCGGTGAGATGGGGTCAAGGTTTTCTAAACGATAAAATGTATCTGATTCTTTTTTTGTTTTGTCAACTAATGTTTTCAATGAGGGCGCAGGGTCAGTATACAAACTTCGCGATGCGTAATTCCAATCATCTAAAATACCATGGATCATGCTGTTCGTGTTGACACTTGCTTCTGCAGTCATGAGCAACAATAACAATAGACTGAGGTATTTAACTGACTGTTTGTGATGGTGGAAAAAACCGATCGTCAAAGCATAGAGACCTAAGAAAACAACAGTCAAAACAAAGGAAGTCGTTGTGACATAAGAATAACTACCTGTTGTTTTCAGTCCCCAAGCAGTAGTGAAGACCACTGCAAGAAGAATGATGATCCCAACTAGTAATCCCTGATCTTCTTTCGTCAGCACTTCCCAAGCTTTGGCGGCCAGTAAAATAACTAAGAAAGAAAACAGATACGCATAACGGAATAAGAACATATTCGGTGCGTGCATCCCATGCCAGAATAGATTCAAAGGAACGATATAAAAACTAGCAATCAACAGTGCAAACAAACTACCAAATAAAAGTTTGTTTTTGACAGTGATTTTTCGGCTGATAAAATAAAACAGGCACAGTACTAATGGAAACAATCCGGCGTAAATAAAAGGAATCGAACCATATTTGGTTGTATCATAAACGCCCACCATATTTTTCATGATCAGATCCAAGTAGGAAGTGGCCTCTGTTTTGAACGTCGTGATCTGAGTCAGTGCTTCTCCATTAGAGCGCAGATCAAGGATAGCCGGCAAAATAATAATCATTGAAGCACCACCAGCTAGTAAAGAGGTAATACCGTAAGGAAGAATCGTTTTTTTATATACCGACCAATTACTTAGAAGTCTAATAACAAAGTAAAGGAAAGAAAAGACACCGATCATGAATCCCATATAAAAACTCGATAGAAAGAGTAAGAGATAGCTGACAAATAGGACGATCGGTTTTTTTAAATCCATTACTCGATGAATCCCTAGAATGATCAGGGGAAGGTAAATAAAGGCATCTAACCACATGATGATTTCTGAGTGTGCAGTGATGAAAGAAATCGATGCATAGCTAACACTCAGCGCAACATGGCCCCAACGAGGTATCTTGTATGTTCTTGCAAGAAACCAAAAAGACAATCCTGCACAGCCGACTTTTAAGATCGTAAGAAAATAAAGGGCATCAGGCATCATCTGATTAGGGAACAACACCACAAGTGGCGTGAAGATCCCGCCTAGATAGTACGAGATCAAAGAAAGGTAATTCAAGCCGAGAGAGGCATTCCATGTATAGAAAATACTTTGCTTTCCAATTAACATATTCCGAAAGCTTGCATGAAAGTTAGAAAATTGTGAAAAGGCATCACTCGCAAGAATGCTGCGGTCGCTTCCAGGATAGATACCGATACTTAGATAAATAAGTGTGAGTATCAGTAAAGGAATCAGGAAGCTAGCTAATGCGTAGCGACCATTCTCTTTAAGAAAAAGTTTTAATTTTGTTTTCATATTCAAACCACCAATTTCTATGATAATGAAGATACTTCTAGTTTATCACATTCATCTTTTTCTCCGCCTTAAAAGACTTTACATTTCATAAAAAAATAAAAAACAAAATAAATAATACAAAATCGTGATAAAGTCCATATAATTGTGTAAAAGATAAAAGGCCATGTAACAGCCCTTTTACGGTACAATGTTTTTAACCACAA